>SKWB01000311.1 GCA_007129135.1 Halococcaceae archaeon
ACCAGTGACAGAAGTCGATCTCGAGGTCGTCGTCGATCTCCTTCCCGCAGTGGGGACACCGGCTCATCCCGGGCTGGGTGATCGTCTGCGTCGCCTGCCAGTAGGCGTCGACGACGTTGAAGGCGGCGACCATCCCGAGGGCGACGAGCGCCTCGGTCGGGAGGCCGGCGACGATCGAGGGCAGCGCCGAGACCGAGGCGACGCCGTCGAAGGTGCCGTCGGGGACGAAGAGCACGACGGCGAGGACCGCCATCCAGACCCAGAGCAGCGCCCGGAGCCAGGCCCGGAGGTAGGCGTGGCCGAGCCCCGGGTAGACGAGCGCCAGGAGCACGGCGAGCCACGGCCGTTTCGGCGTTTCCTCGCTCACTACCTGTCAGGAGGACGCTGACGGTATTTAACCTTCGGGGTTTCCCGATCGCCTCTCGGTCCCAACCCACGCGGAAGAGGGGCTCAAGCCTGCGAAGACGACGGTTTACCGACTTCGTCGCGTGGTCGGCGAGAGCCCGTCGGTTCGGGATCAGCGGACCTCGTGTGGTCCGGCTTCCGACGATCGTCGGCCACCCACGGCCGGTCGCCGGTCGGGGGCCACGACCGCCGATATAAGTGGTCCCGGGTAGTTTCGTCCGGGTATGGGAGCACTCGAAACGGTGGATCGCGCTTCGGTCGCGGTGCGGGGTGAGCCACGGTGAGTCGACGCGTCGCGCCGGTGGGCTTCCCGGTCGGGATGACGATCGCGGGCAGCGACTCCGGTGGCGGGGCGGGGATCCAGGCGGACCTGAAGACGATGGAGGCCCACGCCGTCTTCGGGACGAGCGCGGTCACGGCCGTCACCGCACAGAACACACGGGGCGTCCGCTCCTCGCACGTGCTCCCGATCGGGGAGATCGAGGCACAGATCGAGGCCCTCTTTTCGGACTTCGAGATCGGTGCGGCGAAGACCGGGATGCTCGCGACCGTCGACGTGATCGAGTGCGTCGCGGGGGCGCTCTCCGGGCGGGAGGTTCCGACGGTCGTCGATCCGGTGATGGTCGCGGCGACCGGCGATCGGCTGCTCGAACCGGAGGCCGAACTGGCCTACGAAGCGCTGCTGGCCGAGACGGCCCTCGTGACGCCGAACACGGACGAGGCCGAGGTGCTCACCGGGATCGAGCCGACGGACGAGGAGAGCGCGGTCGAGGCGGGCGAGGCACTCGTCGAGATGGGTGCGGACGCCGCGCTCGTGAAGGGCGGGCACATGCCGACCGACGACGTCCTCGACGTGCTCGTCACGGAGAGCGGGATCGAGACGTACCGCCACGCGCGGATCGAGACCGACGCGACCCACGGCTCGGGCTGTACGCTCTCGGCGGCGGTCGCCGCCCGACTCGCGACGGGGGAGTCGCTCTCCGAGTCGGTCTCGGGCGCGCTCGCGTTCATGGAGCGGGCCGTGCGCTACTCGGTCGACGTCGGCGCCGGGCCCGGACCGGTGCACCACCTCGTTGCGCTCCGCGATCGGGCGGAACGGGCGACGACCGCCGAGTCGGTCTCGTGGCTCGTCGAACGGTTCCTCGATCTCGGTCCCTCGGCGCTCGAACCCGGGGGTGTGAGAGAGGTCGTCGGAGCGACCCCCTACGCCGAGGGCGTCTCGGACACAGCTGGGGCGACGCTCGCCCGGGACGGTTCGGGAACGGGGGCGAACGCGGTCCGGTACGGGCACGCGAGCCACACCGCAGAGCAGTTGTTGCTCGCGCGGGAGGGCGCTCCCACGGTTCAGTTCGCCGCGACCGTCGCCCGCGACGAGCGCGTCGACGAACGGCTCGAAAGCCTCGAGGGAACCGTCGTTGACCTCGCAGAATCGAATCGGGCACCTCGGGAGGCCTTCGACACGGCGTCGATCGCCCTCACGGTGTTCGACCGAAGCGAGAGCGGCGAGCCGACCGCGACGCTCCTCGCACCCGACGCCGCGACACTCCTCGAGCGGGTCGAGGTGGTTCTCGAGAAGGGAGGATAAGCGACCGACGATCAGGCGTCGTCGTCTTCGTCGTCCGTCACGCCGTCGTCCTCGTCGTCGGTGACGTCGTCCTCGTCGTCATCGGTGACCCCGTCCTCTTCGTCGTCGTCCTCTTCGTCGTCGTCCGTCACGCCGTCGTCTTCGTCGTCGTCCGTCACGCCGTCGTCTTCGTCGTCATCGGTGACCCCGTCGTCTTCGTCGTCGTCATCGACCATCTCGTCGTCTTCCTCGTCCTCGCCGAGGGTGACGGTGACCTCCTCGTCCATCCCGTCGACCTCGACCTCCTCTTCGGCCTCGCCGTGCTCGTCGTGGTCGGCAACGACGGTGTACTCGCCGTCGGTGACGGTGGCTTCCGCCTCGCCGTCGGCGTCGGTCTCCGCCTCGTCCTCCTCGTCGGGCCAGATCCCGCCGAGCAGCCCTTCCTCGTCCTCGACGGTGACCGTCGCGCCCTCGACCGGCTCGCCCATCTCGTCCTCGACGGTGACGGTGAGGGTGTACTCCTCGTCGTCCTCTTCTTCGTCGTCGTCCATCATCTCGTCGTCCTCTTCCTCGTCCTCGACGGCGTCGTCTTCGCCGTCGTCCTCGATGGCGTCGTCGTCTTCGTCAAGGTCGTCGTCCTCGTCGAGGTCGTCGTCCGGCTCCTCTTCGTCGTCGGCACAGCCTGCGAGGCCGACGAGCGTGATCGCACCGGTCGCCTCTACGAATCGCCGTCTGCTGAGTCGCTTCTGGGTCATGATTCGTCGCCAGGTACCGGCGCGAAATGGGTAACCCACGGGCCTGCAAGGGCTGGGCGTTCCGTACCCGCTACCGGCGGACGCGTGAGAGCACCGGGATCTCCGCGATCCGGTCCTCCGAGAGGAGGCCCCACTCGATCCCCGACGGTTTCGACCCCGACTCGGGTTCGATGACGCTCTCGGGGGTGACGATCAGATCCATCGGGACGTCGTGGTCGTCGGTCTCGATGGTGTCGGAGACGACCTGCATCCCGTGGACCGTCGTCGCGACGATGGTCTCCTCCCCGACGAGGTCGAACTCGCGGAGGACGGCGAACTCCAGGTCCGAGTAGCCCTCGCCCTTCCCGATCCGGGCACCGACGTGGTTCACGGCGACGCTTCCCGAGACGACGAGGTCGATCGGTTCGACCTCGGCCGGCCCCACGGGAACGGCGTGTTTCGAGACGCCCGAGACGGTCGTCGCCTCGTCGATGTCCGAGACCTCCGCGGGATCGAGCCGGAGGAACGGTTCCTCGCTCTTCAGCCGTGGCTGAGCCATGTAGAGCGTCTTCCCCTCGCGCAGCGCGCGCCGACGGACCGGGAGCTGTGGCGCGTCCGGGTTCGCCTTCAGTACGTCGGCCTCGTGCCACTCCGCGCGCTCGGCGAGTCGCTCCGCGGCCGTCTCCGCCCCCGCGAAGTTCGGGATCCGGCCGTGCGGCGGGAACGGAAAGCGCGCCTCGCCGCTTCCCTCCAGTTCGTCCCAGACCCGTTCACGGAGCGCCTGTTTGTCCATGTCGGGCCGACGGACGCCGAGACCTCAAGCCTGTGGAACTATGCCGCGGCTACGAGTACGCGAACTATGGCACACGAGTTCAGTACGGTGGCGATCGGCGACCTCGACCCGAAACCCTCCGCGGGATCGGGGACCGACCACGTGGACCTGGCGGGCGAACTCGGCTGTACCGAGATGGTGCCGAAGGTCTGGTACCTCTCGCCGGGGGACGCGATGAGCTATCACCGTCAGGCCGAACAGGAGGAGTTCTACCTCCCGCTCGAGGGCCCCGGGAGGCTCCGGATCGGCGACGAGGTTCACGACATCGAGGAAGGGACCGCGGTGCGGATCCCGCCGGAGACGCCGAGACAGGTACTCAACGACACCGAGGCGGGGCTCCATCGGTGGCTGATAATCGGCGCACCCGCCGTGGAGGACGACGGCAGGCCGGTCGAGGAATGAACGAGCGGCGCTGTCCGGAGTGTGGGTTAGTGCGGCTCTACGCCGAGGGCGAGTAGGGGTTCAGTTCCGCCGCGCAAACCACAGCGTTTTCACCCGACCCGGCGACAGGGTCAGATATGACGGAGGCGACGGGGATCGTCGGGGAGTTCTTCTCGCTGAAAGACGAGAGCGGCGCGGACCTGCTGATGATGCAGTGTGGCGACTTCTACGAGTTCTTCGGCGATGACGCGGAGAGGGTGGCCGAGGAACTCGACCTGCGGGTCTCACAGAAGTCCTCGCACGGCTCGTCGTACCCGATGGCGGGCGTGCCGGTGAGCGAGCTGACACCCTACCTCAAGGCGCTCGTCGAGCGCGGGTTCCGGGTCGCCGTCGCCGACCAGTACGAGACCGAGGAGGGTCTCGCACGCGAGATCGTCCGGGTCGCGACGCCAGGAACGCTGCTCGAGACGAGCGACGCGGAGGCGACGTACATCGCGAGCGTCGTCCGCGGAGACGAGGGATACGGGCTCGCGTTCGCGGACGTAACGACCGGACGCTTCCTCGTGACCGATGTCGAGAGCGCGGAGCGGGCGATCACCGAGTGCTACCGGTTCGACCCTGTCGAGGTGCTCTGTGGTCCCGGCGTTCGAGACGAGGACGGGTTCCTCGACGACCTGTGCGAGCGGACGGGTGCATCGCCCGCGACGTGTGACGAGGAGGCGTTCGCGCCCGGCCGGGCAGCGCACAGGGTACGGGAACAGTTCGGGAGCGAGACGCTCTCGAGCATCGGTCTGGAGGGAGGCGCTCCGGCGGTGACGGCCGCGGGAGCGGTCCTCGCCTACGTCGAGGAGACCGGCGTGGGCGTGCTCGCGTCGATGACGCGGCTCACCCCCTACACCGGAGCGGACCACGTCTCGCTCGACGCGACGACCCAGCGGAACCTCGAACTGACGGAGACGA
>SKWB01000150.1 GCA_007129135.1 Halococcaceae archaeon
TACCCGAGAGACAGGTCACGGCGATCATCGGCCCCTCCGGCTGTGGGAAGTCGACGTTCCTCCGGTCGATCAACCGGATGAACGATATGATCGACGTCTGCCGGGTGACGGGCGAACTCCGGTTCAAGGGAAAGAACGTCTACGACGACGACGTCGACCCGGTGGCGCTACGGCGGAAGGTCGGGATGGTCTTCCAGAAGCCCAACCCGTTTCCCAAGTCGATCTACGACAACGTCGCCTACGGCCTGAAGATCCAGGGCAGAGACGGCGACCGCGACGCACAGGTCGAGGAGGCGCTCCGGCGCGCGGCGCTCTGGGACGAGGTCGAGGGAAAGCTCGGCTCCTCCGGGCTCGACCTCTCCGGCGGGCAACAGCAACGGCTCTGTATCGCCCGCGCCATCGCACCCGATCCAGAGGTGATCCTGATGGACGAGCCGGCGAGCGCGCTCGACCCCGTCGCGACCGCCCAGATCGAGGACCTGATCGAGGAGCTCTCGCGCGACTACACGGTCGTGATCGTCACCCACAACATGCAGCAGGCCGCCCGAATCAGCGATCGGACGATGGTCTTTCTCACCGGCGGCGAACTCGCCGCCTTCGACGGGACCCAGCGGATCTTCGAGAACCCGGAGAGCCAGCGGGTCGAGGACTACATCACCGGCAAGTTCGGGTAAGAGACCCACGCGCGAGCGCACGTCGGGAAGTCCCTCCGACCACGGGGTTAAAGACCGCTTCGGGGGTACGCTCTCACACAGATGGCCAGAAAGGAGTATCAGAAACGGCTCTCGGAGCTCAGAGACGACGTCCTCTACATGGGCGAGGTGGTTCAAGAACGCCTCCGGATGGGGCTGTCGGCGCTCGAATCGAAGGACGACGACCTCGCGGAGGAGGTGATCGTGCGGGACAGCGAGGTGAACGAACTCTACCTCGACCTCGAACGCCAGTGTACGGACCTGATCGCCCGCCAGCAGCCCGTCGCGGGAGACCTGCGCTTCATCGCCGCCTCGTTCAAGATCATCACCGACTTGGAACGGATCGCCGACCTGGCGACGAACCTCGGGAAGTACACGAAACAGGCCCAGCGCGACGTCTACCCCGACGTCGACGTCCAGGCGATCGGCGCGATGGCGCTCGAGATGGTCGGGGCGGCGATGGACGCCTACGCCGAGGAGGAAGTCGAGATGTGTTACGCGATCGACCGACGTGACGACGACCTCGACGAGCTCTGCGAACGGGCGAGCGGGACCGTCGTACGTGATCTGATCGAGACCGAACTCGGTATGGAAACCGACGAGGGGGAGATCGAACGGCTGCTGAGCGACGTCTCCAGGGTACTGCTCACGGTCCGTGACCTAGAGCGCATCGGCGATCACGCGGTGAACATCGCGGCGCGAACCCTCTACATGGTCGAGAACGACGACGAACTCCTCTACTGAGCGCCCTCGGAGTCGGCGGCTACGGCCGTTCGCACTCCCGGTTGCCTCCCGTTCCGGCCGGCCAGGACGGTGTTCGCGTTCAGCGTGTGTTGTTCGGGTCTGAGCGCTCGGAGAGCGACTGGTGTGGATCCCCGACCCTCCCTATGAGCGACTGGGAGTAGCTACGGCATGACGTGCTCGTCGGCGGTTCACCGATGTCGCGTGTGCCCTCCTCGCCTCAACCCCGAGTCCCCGTGCGGGAACGGTAGACGAGGAGGGCCGCCACGCCTGGGACGACCCCCGAGAGGGTCCCCACGAACACCCCGAGGGCCCACAGTGGTGCCCGCTCGTCCCCTCGTTTCACCGCGTCGAGATAGGTCCAGTAGCCGGCGCTCCCGGCGAGCAACAGCAGCGAGAAGACCGAGACGAGGACGACCTCGCCGGTGAGCCACGCGAGCGCGGGATCGGACGGCTCGCTCGCGGCGGCCGCACGAACGTCGCCGACCGACGGCCCGACCGAGAGCGTCATCAGAGAACCGACTCGGGGTGTTTCAGGTAGACGTCCTGCTCGACGGCGCGTTCGTAGACGCGGTAGAGCGTGTCGATCGCGTCGTGGTCGGGGCGAAACCGGATGTGCGGGGCGGTGTAGTAGCCCTTCGAACCGACGAGGAAGAAGTAGAGCGTCCGGAGGCCCGTCGGCGTGACGTCGACGACGCCGATCGCCTCCCCGCCGAGGTCGTCCGAGAACGACCCGAGCGCCCCGGCGATGTCGTCGTGGAGGCGTTCGTCCGGTCGGTCGAGCGTCGTCCCGAAGGTCTGGTTGAGGAACGTACTCGTCGCCGCGAGAAACGGGTTCGAGTCGATGCCCGTGGGATCGACCGCCGAGAACTCGTCGTAGAGGTCGACGAGCGTCGAGAGTTCCTCGCTCGTGAGTGCGATCGGGAACACCGGCTCCCCGACCGGGAGCGAGTGGTCCGGGAAGCTGTGCGACCCCGGGTCGGGCACCCGCGAGAACAGCTGATCGAGGCTCATACCCCTCGTTCGTGGCCGATCGGCAAAACGGTAGTGACGGCTCCCCCGGTCGGACGACGGCGTCTGGGGGTCGGAACGACCGACCGGTTACCAGTCGACGCTGAGCGTGCCGTCGCCGTGCGGGTCGGGCGATATCTCCTCGTTCGTCCGCCGGTCGACGACGTGGATCACGCCCCGATCCTTCTTCGCCGGACAGACCTCCGCGGCCTCGACGTTCGCCTCCAGGTCCGCCTCGTCGATGAAGTAGGCTCGGGGTTTCGCGATCCCGGTCGTGAGATCGAGCTCCCAGTTGTCCGAGACCTCCGCACAGCGGCCCGCGCCGATACACTTGTTCGCCTCGAAGATGATCTTGTACGGTTTCTCCTCTATCGGCGGGGCGTTGGCCTCGCCGATCTGGCTCGGGTCGATCGGTCCGTCCGTGTCGCTCATACCGACGAGAGGAAGTGGCCGGGCTTTCGGGTTACGGTTCCGGCGGACCGTCGGCTCAGTCGTGGACGGTGATCGACTCGATCTCGATCGGCGTCGTCGGCTTGTCGTTACCGTCGGTGTCGGTCGAGCCGATCGCCCGGACGACGTCCATACCGTCGGTGACCTCGCCGAAGACCGAGTGACGGTCGTCGAGATGTGGGGTGGCGTCGAGGGTGATGAAGAACTGCGAGCCGTTCGTGTCCGGGCCGCGGTTGGCCATCGAGAGCGTTCCCGCCGAGTCGTGACGCGCTTCGGGGTCGAACTCGTCGTCGAAGGTGTAGCCCGGACCGCCGCGGCCGGTGCCCTCCGGGTCTCCGGTCTGGATCATGAACCCCTCGATCACGCGGTGGAACGGGACGCCGTCGTAGAGCGCGTCGCCGCGGGTCTCTCCGGAGTCGGGGTCCTCCCACGTGGTCGTCTCCGGGCCGGGGTCGTCGTTCGCCGCCGGGTCGTGCTCGGCCAGGTTGACGAAGTTCGCGACCGTCTCCGGTGCGCGCTCGTCGTACAGTTCGACCTCGATATCGCCTTCCGTGGTGTGGATCGTCGCGTTCGTCATGGCTCGCCGTTCGGGGGGCGTACCGATAACGCTGGTGATCGGACGTCGGCCGACGGGGACCGGGGTGTCGCGGTCACCCCGACTCGGTCGGTGGGTTGACCGCCACCGCGTCGAGGATGGCGGCGAGGCCGACGAGCGAGGCGGTCGCGAGCCCGACGTGAGTCGAGACTACGGTCACCCGCGCGGCCGACAGCGCGAGGACGAACGCGATCGGAATGGCGAGCAGCGTCAGGTCGGGTCGGACGACGGAGGCCAGGACGGTCGCGAACGAGCCGAGTAGATCGTCTCGCTCGCGGACCCGCGGTAGGAGATCGCTCACTGTCTGATCGGTCGCAGGTGGGGCTGCCAGTCTGAAAAGGGACGAGTCTGCACGGGCGTGCGTGCGGTAGCTTCATTCCCCCGCCGTCCACACTCGAACCATGCCCAGTCCGGGATCGCACACCGCGGAACGGATCACGCTCGCCCGTCTCCCTTCGGGCGTCCCGATCGAGACGACCGTCCACACCTACAAGGGCACCGACGCAGGCCCGACGCTCTACGTCCAGGCCGCCCAGCACGGCCGGGAGGTCAACGGCTGTGAGGTGCTCAGACGGCTCCACGACCGGATCGACCCGCAGGAGATGCGCGGAAAGCTCGTCGCCGTTCCGGTCGCCGATCCCCTCACCTTCGATCACGTCTCCTACACGACACCCGAGATCCTCGACTCGATCAACCCGAACATGAACCGGGTCTGGCCGGGCGACCCCGACGGGACGCTCCACTCGCGGATGGCCGCCCGGCTCTGGGAGTACGCCGGTGAAGCCGACGCGATCGTCGACCTCCACACCGGCGGGCCGACGATGCTCACCCACGTCGTCTTCATGGAGGGCAACGAGGACTCCCGTGCGCTCGCCGAGGCGTTCGGCACGGACTTACTGCTCGGGGAGGAGGCGGGAGAGGAGGCCGACGAGGAGTGGGGCCAGCGCAACTTCGCCGGAAAACTCCGCGTCGCCGCAACCCAGGAGGGGATCCCCTCGATCACGCCCGAACTCGCGTACAACAAGTGGCTCGTCGAGGAGGCGATCGAGATGGGTCTCAGAGGGATGGAGAACGTCCTCGCGGACCTCGACATGCTGGATGGGTCGGTCGAGGAGAACGGGAAGAAGATCCTCGCGCGCAACCACCTCGGCCGGGTGCAGGCCGAGACCTCCGGGCTCTTTCGGGCGCACCCCGATCGAGAACTCGGCGAGCCACTGCGAGCGGGCGATCCCCTCGGAACGCTCTACGACCCCGCGACCTACGAGGTGCTCCAGGAGGCGACGGCCGACCGTGACGGCATCCTCTACTCGATCGCCCGCGAGGCGACCGTGACCGCGGGGGATAGTTTGGGAAACGTCGCGCTCGTCCGAGAGGAGTAA
>SKWB01000113.1 GCA_007129135.1 Halococcaceae archaeon
CCGTGGTCACAGCTCGCCTTCATCGACGAGTACGACCTCTCGTACCCGTTGCTCTCGACGTTCTCCTCGGACCTCCCCGACGAGCTGGGGATCCGCCGGACGTCGGGTGTGCTCGCGGGGATCACCGGTCGTGTCGTGCTCGTGATCGCGCCGGATCGAACGGTCGTCTACGGCTGGGAGACCGAGGAGTCGCTCACGTTTCCCGACTTAGAGGCGATCGAGGCGGCGGTCGAGTCCGCGGGGGTGTAGGCCGGGCGGTTATTTGTCGCCGGCGTCCGTTGGGCCGGTATGGACCCGATCGACCTCGTCGTACCGGAGGAGCTCGTCTCGACGCTCCCCGAGGGGAGCGAGGAGGCGGTGATGGCGATGGACCGCGAGATCACGCAGTACGAACGCTACATCAACGACGCGATCGACGCGGGCGAGGAGGAGGAGGCGGCGGCCGCCGCGGCGGACGTGCTCGACCGCCTCACCGAGCGCTGGGAGGAGTACGACGGCTACATCGTCGAACTCCGCGCGTGGGGCCAGTCCTCGATCTACGCCGAGGTCTGGTGTGACTTCCAGTACGCGCTGATCCAGCAGCTCTACGGGCACGAGGCGCTGGCGGACGCGCTCGATCGGGAGCGAAACGCCCGGATCGTCGACGACGGCATCCGACTCAGCGACGTCTGAGCATGCGACGCGACACCCAGCTGCGCCGCTCGCTGCGGGCGAAACGGGACGCGCGCGAGGAGCGCTCCGGCCGGCCGGTCGACGGTGGCGCGGTCGCGGTCGGACTCTCGGTCGTGCTCGTGGCCCTCGGGCTCTCGGTGATCGGGCCGCTCACGCCCGAGACCGGGGTGGCCGTGACCGCGGCGTGTCTGCTCGCGGGCGTCGCGCTCTCGGGCTACTTCGCCGCCCCCTCGACGGGTTCGGGAGCGCTCCACGGCGTGCTGGTCGTCGCCTGTTCCGGGGTTCTGATGGGTCTCGCCGCCGGTTCGACCGCGCTCGGCGACGGCTCCCCGGAGCGGGTGGCGCTCTACGGGCTGTTCGCGAGCGAGGGGCCGCTCGCGCTCGCGGTCGTCGCGCTCGCGACGCTCGCCACGGGGGCGGTCGTCGCGGAGGTCGTCGCCCGGATCCGCGCGATGGCGCTCGCGGCCGACGCCTGAGAAGGCTTTTTACTCCGACTCCGGTATCCGTTCCCAATGGACCGGTCCTCGTTCGCCGTCGGTAGTCCCTTCCTCGACGCGCTCTCACCGGCGCAGCGGACCGTCTACGGCGACGCCCCCTTCGAGACGACGACGGTCGCGTTCGACGCACTCGACCCCGCGAGCTACGATCTCCTCTGGTGGCACCAGGAGGAGCCGCTCGCCATCACCGACACGCTCTCGGGGTGTCGTGGGGCCCTCCGCTCGTTCCTGCGAGCGGGTGGCGGGCTCCTGCTGACCGGACGGGCGCTCTCGGCGGTCGCCACGCTCGGTATCGATGCGGTTCCACCGGACGCCGTCGGTGTGGACGGGGAGGCGACAGGACCGCTCCCGAAGGCCCGGTACACCGACCACCCGCTCTTTTCGGGCTTCGAGACACGCCCGTTCACCGCCGAGTCGGCCCCCTTCGCCCGGTACGAACGGATCCTCCCGGAACGCGGCGAACTCCTCGCGGCGACCGCCCGCGACGGCGGCGACGCCTACGGCCAACTCCCGGTCGTGGTCTGGCGGATCGGGGAGGGAGCGGTCCTCGGGATCGGCTCGTTCGTCTCTGCCGGCGAGGCCTTCTCGGACGCCAGAAACCGGCTGCTCTCGAACGCGGTCGACTGTCTCGCGACCCCCGGGAGGCTACCGAGGAGAGCCCTGACTGGCCCCGCGCTCGCGGAGCTTCGAGCCGAGTTCGCGGACGACCACCACCGCCCGACCTACCACCTCACCGCCCCGGCGAACTGGCTGAACGACCCGAACGGGCTGCTGCGCTGGAACGGCCGCTACCACGTCTTCTACCAGTACAACCCCGGTGGCCCGCACCACGGGACGATCCACTGGGGCCACGCCTCCAGCGCCGACCTCGTCCGCTGGCGGGACGAGCCGGTCGCGCTCACCCCCTCGCCGAACGGCCCCGACAGGGACGGCTGCTGGTCGGGCTGTGCGGTCGACGACGACGGGACGCCGACGCTCGTCTACACCGGCGGCCGGGAGCGGAGACAGCTCCCCTGTCTCGCCACGAGCGACGACCCGGCGCTTCGCACCTGGGAGAAGTACGAGGCGAACCCGGTGATCGAACTCCCCCCGGAGGAGCCACCCCTGCTCTCGACGGAGCACTGGGAGACGGAGTTCCGCGACCACGCGCTCTGGCGCGAGGGCGACACCTGGCACCACCTGATCGGCTCCGGGACCGACGCGGGCACCGGCGTCGTCCTCCACTACACCGGCACCGACCTCGACACCTGGGAGTACGAGGGACCGGTGCTCGTCGGCGAGCCAGAGGAGGGCCACATGTGGGAGTGTCCGGAGCTGTTGGGGTTCGCCGACCGCGACCTGCTCCACGTCTCGAACTACGACGAGGTACGCTACTTCATCGGCTCGTTCGAGGACGACGGCCGCTTCGAGCGCGAGTCGACCGGTCTGCTCGACCACGGCGACTTCTACGCCCCGCAGTCGCTCGTCGACGGGGATCGATACCTCACCTGGGGCTGGCTTCCCGAGGCGCGCGGCGCGGCCGAGCAGTGGGACGCCGGCTGGTCCGGCTGTCTCTCGGTCCCCCGCGAACTCTCGGTCGAGGGGGGCGAGCTCCGCCAGCGTCCGGCCCCGGAACTGGAGGCCCTGCGGGGCCAGTGCCACGAGTTCGACCTCTCGGTCGAACCCGGTACCGAGACCGAACTCCCGGTCCGCGGGCGCTCGCTCGAACTCGCGGCGGAGATCGCTCTCGATGACGCCGACTCGGTCGAGATCGCCCCCCTCGCCTCACCCGACGGCGAGGAGCGGACGACGATCCGTTACACCGGCGACGAACTCCTGATCGATCGCCACCGCTCGGGCGGACCGGGGACGGTCGAGGAGCCGGTCGTCGCCCCCGCGGAAGACCTGGAGGATCCGCTCACGCTCCGGGCGTTCGTCGACGGCTCGGTCGTCGAGCTGTTCGCGAACGAACGGCGCTGTCTCACCGGACGGGTGTACCCAGTGGGGGGAAGCGACCGGCTCCTCGTCTCGGCCGATGGTGGGTCGGCGCACGTGTCGATAGCGGTCTGGTCGCTCGGCTCGATCTGGTAACCCAGTCGTCCGTTCCGTGGACAGCTTTTACCCGACCCGCGTCCGATACCGAGGACGATGCGGATCGCGATCACGGGCGGGACCGGATTCGTCGGCTCGCACCTCCTCCGTCGGCTCCGCGAGGACGACCACGAGGTCGTCGTCCTCGCCCGCGGGTCCGACGGACGGACCGCCGACCTCCTCGACCGCTCGAACGCACGGTTCGTCGCGGGATCGGTAACCGATCGCGAGGCGCTCTCCGAGGCGTTCGACGGCTGTGACGCCGTCGCCCACCTCGCGGGGATCAACTACGAGCGAGGCGACCAGAGCTACGAGACCGTCCACGTCGCCGGAACGAGGGCCGTCGTCGAGGCCGCGGAAGCGGCCGGCGTCTCGCGCGTCGTCCTCACGAGCTACCTGCGCGCCCGCCCCGCCTGTGGTTCGGGCTACCTCGAGTCGAAGTGGGCCGCCGAAGAGATCGTCCGCGACTCCGACCTCGGAGGTACGGTCGTGAAGCCCGGCATCGTCTACGGACCCGGGGATCGGACGGTCCGGGGGATCGCACGGGGACTCGTGACCGCGCCGGTCTTTCCCCTCGTCGGCCTCCGCACTCGGTACCTCAGACCGCTCGCGATCGACGACCTCGTCGACGTCCTCGCGGCCGCGACGACGGACGACCGCCTCTCGGGGCGGACGGTCGCGGTCGTCGGCCCGGAGGAGCTGTCGTTCGACGATCTCGTCCGACGGGTCGGGTCGGTGATCGCACGCGAGCCGTGGACGGTTCCGACGCCCGTCCTCGCCCACCGCCTCGGCGCGCGCGTACAGGAGCTGGTCATGGAGACGCCGGTCGTCCCACGGGCGGGGGTCCGGATGCTCGCCGAGGGGGCGACCGAACCCGCTCCACCGGGCGTCTGTGACCGGCTTCCCGAGGACCTGCGACCGACCCGAGGCGTCACCACCGAGCGGATCGAGGCCGCGCTCCCGCGACTGGAGCCGTTCGGGCCCGGTGACCTGCGGATAGGCGCGCTCGATCGCCGTCTCGGGGTCTTTCGGTCGTGACCGCTCTCAGAACGCCCCGTAGCCACCTTCCGAGCGTCCTCCGAGCAAGCGTTCCGGGAGCTCCTCGCTCGGGAGCGGGAGGTGACCGTGGTCCAGCGCGCCGAGGATCTCCGTCCGATCCCCGTCCACCCCGATCCGGAGCGTCGGCGCGAGCGAGCCGCCGAACCGGCGTTTCTGTTCGTCCTCCGGGAGCCGGCCGACGTCGTCGATGCCGAGCGGGCCGAGGTCGTAGTAGTTGAAGAAGCTCGTCGCGAGCAGTTCGTCCTCGTGGGGGTAGACGAGCCACGAGTACGCCTGGTACGGCGCGTTCTCGGGGTTGGTCGCGACGAGTCCCGAACCGTTGAGCGGTCGATACGGTCCGCGCAGCGACTCCCCGACGAAGCCGTAGAGCGCGTCGAAGCCCTCGAGGCCGGGTGCGAACGTGTGGCGGTGACTCGAGACGAAGAGGTAGTACGAGCCCTCGCGAACGATCACGTGCGGGCGTTCTAACTCCTGGTTCGTACAGACCGCGTCGACGATCGGGTCCTCCAACAGCCAGTCGGTCGGGTCGCCGGTCGGCGAGCGCGCGAGGCCGATGCTC
>SKWB01000236.1 GCA_007129135.1 Halococcaceae archaeon
GTTCGGGGTGGTGACCGACACGCGATGAGCGACCTCCCCGAGGAGTTCCGGTGTACGATCACGAACTGGGAGTACATCTACGGGCTCTGTCGAACGGTGAGCACCGACGTCAAACGCTCCGAGTTCGAGCCGGACGTGATCGTCGCGCTCGCCCGCGGCGGCTGGTTCGCCGGGCGCTGTCTCTGTGATTTCCTCGGGCTCGACGACCTGACGAGCCTGAAGATGGAACACTACGTCGGCACGGCCGAGAAGTCCGGCGAGCCGACGATCCGCTACCCGATGCCCGAGGGGAGCGTCGAGGGGAAGAGCGTGCTCATCATCGACGACATCGCCGACACGGGTGGCTCGATCGAGCGCGCCGAGGAGTACGTCACGGAACGGGGAGCCGCCGACGTCCGGACCGCGACGCTCCAGCTGCTCGGGACGAGCGAGTTCGAACCCGACTACGTCGGCGAGCGCTTAGAGCAGTGGACCTGGGTCGTCTACCCGTGGAACTTCATCGAGGACATGGTCGACCTGATCTCCGGCGTGATGGAGAAGGCCCACGAGGAGTCCTTCTCCCCGGACGAGATCCGTCACCACCTCGCGGAGTACCACGGGGTACGCCGGATCGGGATGGAGATCGCCCAGCCGAACCGACTGAACGAGGTGCTCGTCGAGATGGAGCGTCGGGACGTGATCGAACGCACCGAGACGGCCGAGTGGCGGCTCGCCGATAGCTGAGCCCGACGAGTTCGAGGAGATCGAAGCGCTCGCGAGCGTCTATCGGCCCGACGACGAGCGCCGGACCGGCTGCCGGCTCGGCGTGATGAGCGATCCGATCCCCTGAGTGAACCTCACCAGAACGCCTCGTGGACCGCTCGGCCCTCGTCGTTCAGTACGGGTCCGTCGACGCGGGTGACGCCCTCGAGAATCGTCTCGGCACGGACAGGCGGTTCTCGACCCGTGAAATCGCCGATCTCCGGCCCCGAAACGCTGTACACCACACGATCCAAACCCGCGTAGTAGAGTCCGCCAGCACACATCGGACACGGCTCGGTCGAGGTGTACATCGTCGTCCCCTGTCGAACGTCCTCCTCGAGTTCCACTCTCGCCCTGTACGCCAGGTGGAGTTCGGGGTGTCTGCGGACGTCGTTCTCCGTGAGCACTCTGTTGTGCGCCTCCATCACGACCTCGCCGTCGTGGACGAGCAGCGAACCGAACGGCCGGTTGCCCTCCTCGACCGACTCGCGCGCGAGCTCGATCGCCCGCTGGGTGAACCGCTCGTCCTCCGGTGTCGGGTCCATGTCCCCCGTTGGGTGGGGTTCCTCAAGTAGCGTGTCATCGCGGCCGTCGGCTCCGACCCCGTCGGGAGCCTCGACCTCCTCGAGGACGCTCTCGCCCGTCCCCTCCTTCGAGTCCCACTGCCAGGACTCGTGGAGGCGGAGCCGTCCGTCGTCCAGCAGCTCGATCCGGTCCGTCGACCGCCCGCTCGCCGTTTCGTACTCGCCGTTCAGGTGCGCGTACCGGAACTCCAGCACCTCCCCATCGATGGTCCCGACGAGAAAGCCCAGCCGAACTGCCCCTCCGGCGTAGCGTGCCGAGATCACCTCGCCGTCCTGTGCGAACCGAAAGCGGGTCCCCGAGCCGACCTCGCCGTCGGCGCTATTCGTAACCGACTCGAAGACCCGACCCTCCATCGAGATCTCTAAATCTCCTCCGGTCATGGCCCTTCGCCGTCGCCGACCACCATAGCTCCTCGCCGGAATCCGTGCGGTTTAGGTGGCCGTTGGTTCATCTCGGGGTATGATCGGCTTCATCGGCGGCAGCGGGATCTACGAGGCGCTCGACCTCACGGACACCAGCGAGAAGAGGATCGAGACGCCCTACGGCGAACCGAGCGCGCCCGTGACGATCGGCGAACTGGCGGGGACGGGACGGGAGATCGCCTTCCTGCCGCGGCACGGCCGGAACCACGAGTACTCGCCGACGACGCTGCCCTACCGGGCGAACGTCTTCGCGCTGAAATCGCTGGGCGTCACGCACGTCATCGCGAGCAACGCGGTCGGCAGCCTGCGCGAGGAGCTGCCGCCACAGACGCTCGTCGTCCCGGATCAGGCCGTCGACCGGACCCGCCACCGGCCCTTCACGTTCTTCGACGAGGGGATGGTCGTCCACATGCCGTTCACCGAGCCGTACTGTCCGGACCTCTCGGCCCACCTCGCCGAATGTGCGAGAGAGGCGAGCGACGCCGAGGTCGTCTCCGGGGGCACCTACGTCTGCATCGAGGGGCCGCAGTTCTCGACGCGCGCCGAGAGCGAGTTCTACCGCGGGCAGGGCTGGGACGTCATCGGGATGACGACGATCCCCGAGGCGAAACTCGCCCGAGAGGCCGAGCTCTGTTACGCGACGCTGGCCGGCGTCACCGACTACGACGTCTGGAGGGAAGACAGCGAGGTGACCCTGCAGGAGGTGCTCGAGAACGCCGCGGCGAACGAGGAGGCGATCAAGGAGACGGTCGACCGCGCGGTGCGGACGCTCGACGACTCGGAGTGTCGCTGTCAGAGCGCGTTAGAGGGGACGATCAACACCCCGAGCGAGGCGATCCCCGACGAGGTCAGAGAGCGTGTCGAGCCCCTCGTCGGCGAGTACCTCGACGGGGATCGGTGACGGAACCCGGAGCGTCGGCCCGACGAGAGCTAGAGACCGACACCGAAGGTGTGGTAACTGTTAACGTCTGGCACGACGTACGGGTGAGTAGCGCCCGGACGATCGACGTGGGAAGACGCGAGGTGTAGGGATGGGCGCTACGACTGGAGGGGACGATGGTATCACAAACCACTAGAGGGAGCCGAATCGCTCGTCGACTCGGCCGGCGTTCGACGGTCGAAGGCGGTCAGGGGGGACGGCGACGATGAACTACGAGCTAGCGTACGCGGTGGGCTTTCACCCGTGGGAGACCGCCGTAGAGAACGAGGCGTTCATCGAGACGATCACTCGACTGTTCGAGGAGGAGGAAGCAGGGCGGGAACCACCCTACGGACGCGCGCTCGACGTCGGTACCGGGAGCGCTATCTGGGGTGTCGAACTGGCGAAACGAGGATGGGAGGTCACGGGCGTCGACCTCGTCGAGAAGGCGCTCCGTCGTGCTCGGGAAAGGGTCGCGGACGCAGGCGTCGAGATGGAGCTCGTCCACGGCGACGTGACGGAGCTCCGGGCGTCCGGGATCGACCCCGGCTACCGATTGGTGCTCGACACGGGCACCTACCACGGCCTGAACCGCGACCAGCGCGAGGCGATGGGGCGGGAGGTCGACGCGGTCGCCGGACCCGATGCGACCGTGCTCCTGCTCGCGTGGGAGCCGAAGCGTCGGGGGCCGCTGCCGCGAGGCGCGACCCGAGACGAACTCGAGACGGTGTTTCCCGGCTGGACCGTCACCGACCTGGGCCGCTCCGAGTTCACGGCGCCGAAACCGGTCGAGGTGCTGGCGAAACCCAACGAACACTGGTACCGGCTCCGACGCGAGTGACGGGTGGGCGCCGACCACCGTACACCAGTCCGTACGACGAAGGATCGTCGTCGGGAGTCGGAGAACGATCTATCGACGGTTAGCGGCTCGTTGCCGGCGGCGAGCCCGTCGGCTCACTTCCCGCGGACGTAGCTGAGCGCCGAGACGTACTCCTCCGGGTCGACCCTCTCGTCCGTCTCGTCGAGGCGCTCTCTGATCTTCGTCGGCGTCATCTCGCGGTGTAGTACGCACTCCGTGATAATAAATGACGTGGTAATCCGTGTCACTCTCCGGAGACGGCGACCGATCCGGGGCCCTCCTCGAACGCCGACGCCTCCTGCACCCAGAGGTCACCGAAGAGCTCGTCCTGTTCGAGCCGAACGGTCCCCCGGTGGGCGAGAAAGAGCACCGCCAGGAAGCTCTCGACGCGCGTGGGGCCGACGCCGTCGATCTCCCTGAAGAGCACCTCCGGCCGGCCCGCCTCGTACTGCCCGTGGAGGTGCTCTGCGACCACCGCGATCACCTCCTCGATCTCCTCGCCGTGGGCGGTGCCGATCACGTCCTCCTCTCTCGGTTCGTCGTCGAGACGGAAGTCGTCGCCGGAGTGGTAGTCGAGCGTCTGGGTCCCCCGCTGGAAGCCCTTCGGCGAGCCGCTCGTGTCGTACTCGCGCGAGGACTTCCACCACGAGCCGCGCTCGGCGTCCCGGAGCTCCCGCACCAGCTGATCGAGCGTCCGGGGCGAGCCGCGGGCCTGTTTCCGGCCGAGTCGCCGCTCCATCTCCCGTTCGAGCCCCGCGATCGGGTCCTCGAACGGCCCCTCCGGCTCCATCGCCGGCCACTCCTCCTCGACGAACGCCTCCTCCTCTTCGGGCTCGTCCTCGAGGACGAGTTCGTCGCTCTTCATCCGGAGGAGGACGCTCGCGTAGAACAGCGCCCGGCCGGAGGTCCTGAGGTCGGCCGCGTCGAGTTTCGCGAGGAAGGCGTCGGTCACCTCGACGATGTCGATGTCCCAGGGCTCGATCTCGCCCTCCTCGGCCAGCTGTACCAGGAGTTCGACCGGCTCGACCTCGTCGTCGGACGCTCCCCCCGGCGCGATCGCCTCAGTCATCGGCCACCGCCCGCTCCCCGCCGAGGCTGATCCCGGTGACGACGCTCACGTTCTCGGCCTGCATCGTCACGCCGATCGCCCGTTCGGAGCGTTCGAGCATCGCCGAGCGGTGCGAGACGACGACGAACTGCGCGGTGTCGGCGAGCTCGTCGACCAGCTCGCCCACGCGCTCGGCGTTCGCCGCGTCGAGGAAGGCGTCGACCTCGTCGAGCGCGTAGAACGGCGCCGGGTTGTACCGCTGGATCGCGAAGA
>SKWB01000153.1 GCA_007129135.1 Halococcaceae archaeon
TCGTCACCAGCCGAGCGAAGACGAACGGGGAGAAGACGGTCGAAGATCCGGGCCGGCTACGAGTAGCTCGCTACGGTCTCGGTGAGCACGTCGACGCCGATCCGGATACACTCCTCGTCGATGTCGAAGTAGGCCGTGTGGTGGCCGGCGACGTTGCTCGCGCCGATCCCGACGTAGGTGGCCTCGCCGCCCTCTTCCTGGACCCGCCGGATGAGGTAGGAGGCGTCCTCGCTCCCGCCGAACTCCGCGCGCTCGGTGACCGTGCCGACGCCGTCGACCGATCCAGCCGCCTCGGCGACGCGGTCGACCATCGAGTCGTCGGCGACGAAGCTCGTCGTCTTCCCGTAGAGGGAGGTCTCGACGCCGCAGTCGTGCATCTCGGCCGCGGCGCCGACGATCCGCTCTGCGTGTTCCAACATGTACTCGTTGAGCGACGCCGTCTCCCCCCGGACCTCGACGCGCATTCGTGCCTCTTCGGGGATCACGTTCTGGTTGTTCGGCGACTCCACCATCCCGACGTTGATCCGGGTCGCCCCGTCGGCGTGTCGCGGGATGCCGTAGAGCCCCTGGACCGCCGCGGCGAGCGCCTGCATCGCGTTCCTCCCCTCCTGCGGTGCGCCGCCGGCGTGGGCCGGTTCGCCCGAGAAGACGACGTCGAGTTTCGCGTTCGAGAGCGGGCGTTCGTAGCCCGCGACGACCGTCCCCGTCTCCCGGTCGAGGCCGACGTGCACCGCGAGGAAGCCGTCGACGTCGTCGAAGCGGTCGGTCAGGCTCATCGGGTAGCCGCCCCGACCGCCCTCCTCCGCGGGCTGGACGAACAGGCGGAGCGTGCCGTCGAAGTCGGTCTCGAGGATCGAGCGGGCGACGCCAACGCCGATCGCCGCGTGGGCGTCGTGGCCGCAGGCGTGCATCTCGTTCGGGTGGACGCTCGCGAAGCCCTCCCGCGCCGGCCGGTGGTCGTCGCCGTCGGCCTCGAACCGGGGCAGTGCGTCGATGTCGACGCGAACCCCCACCACCGGCCCGTCGCCGAAGCGTCGCTCCGCGACCAGCCCGCTGATGCCCTCCATCCGATCGAGGTAGGCCTCCGGAGCGCCCGCCTCGCGCGCGCGTCGGAGCGCGGCGCTCAGTTCGTCCTCGGACGGCACCCCGAGACGGTCCTCCGGCGAGACGGCGTCCGAGCCGAGGAAGACCTCGTAACCGAGCGAGTCGAGCTCCTCGGCGAGCAGGGCGGTGGTTCGGAACTCGGTCCAGCCGACCTCCGGATACCGGTGGAGATCTCTCCTGAGGTCGACGAGCGACCAGTCGCTGATCGTTGCCATACGTGAGCCGGGTACTCCGGGGGCTAAAACGCTCGGACCCCGGCAGCGAGCGGTAGAGTGATTCCCCGGGAGCCGAAAGTCGACCCATGGTCGGACGGACGGGACCAACGCCGCGGAAGCCGAAGGGCTACGGCCTCGCGCTGATCAGCCTCGGCGTCTCGATCCTCTTCGCCGCTATCGCCTTCGCCTACTTCGCGCTCCAGGGCGACCTCTTCACCGGCACGGGCTTCGCGCTCCTGATCGTCGTCGCCGGGGTCTGGGAGTTCAGGAGACGCCTTCTCGACGCGCGTGCCGCGGAGGAGTACGAGGCCGACGCCGAAGAGCGCAGGGAGCGAAACCGGGGGTAGAAAGCCGAGGGTAAGTAGCTGCGGCGTCTTCGACGGCCATGGAACGCGAGGCGGTCGTCGACGCGGCGACCCACCTGATCGAGCGACTGGAGGGCGAGGAAGCCGTCGCGCACGCGGTCGTCGGCGGGGAGTGCGCGGATCGGACGCGGATCGACGTCACCGAGCGGCGGCGACCGAAGTCGGCGATCGGCCTGGAGGAACGGGGCGTCTGGTGTCGCGTGTTCGCCCACGGGAGCGTCGAGTACCGCTACAGCGACTCGCTCGACCCCGACGACCTCGACGAACTCGCGAGGCGGGCGGTGAGCAGCTGTCGACACCTCGCGACCGACGTGCCAGTACGCTTCGACGCGGGGTCGCTTCACCGCGACGGTCACGACGGCTGGGCGGCACCGGGAGAGCGCCTCGACGGACGGACGGTCGACGAGAAGGCCGAAGACTGCGTCGACGCCGTCTCCGAGTATCTCGGGTCCGAGGCGGGACGCATCCGACTTCGCTACCGCGACGAGAGCCGGGAGACCACGCTGCTCGATACGAACGGCTCCGCGGTGCGGACCCGTCTCGACAGCGCCGCATTCGGGGCGACGATGGCGGGCGAGGTCACCGTCAGGGACCACCTCGGGGGGACGACCGGGTCGGCGGTCTTCGAAGAGCTCCCCGGGATGCTCTCCGGCCTCCGGGAACGGTTCGACCGGGGGCGGTCGGCCGAGGTGACCGATCTCGAAGCGGACGAGCGGGAGGTGCTACTCGCACCGAAGGCGGCCGGTCGCCTCGTTCGGGCGCTCGTCACCTACCTCGAAGCCGACGCGGTCGCGATGGGGCAGAGCCCGTTCGAGGCGGGCGATCGGTTCGGTTCGAAGCGGCTCACGATCCACGACACGATCACCCCCGGCGGCTTCACCGCCCGGGCGTACGACACCGAGATCCGGCCGACGTCGCCCGTCTCGCTCGTCGATCGGGGGGAGATAGCGGCGCTCTACCACGACTCGGTGAGCGCGATCGATCGCGAGACGAGTCCCGCCGGCTCCGTCCTCCCCGGTATCGAGCGGGAGTTCCCCCCGCGGATCGCTCCGCGACACGTCGACGTCGCACCCGGGACCGTTCCGGATCGGGAGCTTCGCGAGCGGGCGACGGTCGCGATCGAACGGCTCGGGAGACCGCGGCGGACGAACGAGACGACGCGAAGGGTCAGGGCGAGTCACGTCCCCCCCGACGTTCACTACGCCGCGCGGATGGGCGAACGCGCGCCCGACGGCGGCGACGAACGGATCGAGTTCCCGATCGAGGGGGGCTATCTGCTCGTCGACGGCGACCGGGGAGCGCGGATCGAGGGGGCGACGGTCGAGGTAGAGCCGACGGTCCTGTCGGGACTCGCGGGGCTCGGGAGGGTACGGGAGACGCTCACCGGGACCGTCGAGAAACACCGGACGACGCTCCCGTTCGAGGTCACGTCGCCGGCGATGGTGCTCAGCTGTTCGGTAGGGTGATCAGTCGTCGGCCGGAGCCGACTCCCCAGTGGATGGCTCGTCGACGGCCCGATCGCCGCCGCTCGGCTCGTAGAGGTGACAGGCGATCCGGCGGTCGTCCGCGACGTCGAGCCGTTCTTCCGTCGCGGGGTCGACACGCTCACAGACCGAGTGAAACCGCTCGCGCAGTCGTTCGCCCGCGCGATCGACCTCGCCCTCGGCGAGGAGGTCGATCGCCTCCTCGAGGACGTCTCGGTTCTGTCTCGACGGCTCCCCGAGGACGAACTCGTCGCGGAGGATCTCCTTGAACTCCTCGGAGGCCGACCCGTCCTCCCCGCTGGTCCGCTCCCAGAAGGCCTCGGCGTCGAAGCCGCGGTCGACCTCCGCGCGCAGCGACATCGCCCCGCGGAATGTCCGCTGGTCGATCTCGAGCTCCTCGGGTGGGATGACCTCCGGACACCGGTGGCGGAACCGACAGCCGGAGGGGACGTGGACGGCGTCGCCGACCTCGCCCTCGAGTTCGACGCGTTCCCTGCCCGTCGTCGGGTCGGGCACGGGAACCGCGTTGATCAGCGCCTGCGTGTAGGGGTGTTTCGGGTCGTCGATGATCTGCTCGGTCGTCCCGATCTCGACGATCCGACCCATATACATGATCGCGATCCGGTCGCACATGTGTCTCAGAAGCGAGAGGTCGTGGCTGATGTAGACGATCGAGAGGCCGAACTCGTTGGTCATCCGCTCGAGCAGCGAGAGCACGCCCGCGCGCAGGCTCACGTCGAGCATGGAGACCGGCTCGTCCGCGATGATGAAGTCTGGATCGAGGACGATGGCGCGGGCGATGGCGATCCGCTGGCGCTCGCCCCCGGAGAGTTCGTGCGGATACGAGTCGAGGTACTGCTCTGCGGGCTGGAGCTCGGCGAACTCGAGCGCGCGAGCGACGCGTGCGCGCTTGTTCGGGACCTCGTGGATCTGTAGCGGCTCCGCGAGCGTGTCGTAGACGGTCATCCGGGGGTTGAGGCTCTCGAACGGGTCCTGGAAGATCATCTGGACGTTCTGTCGGAACTTCGTCAGCTCCTTACCATCCAGGTCCGTGATGTCCTCGCCGCGGAAGCGGATCGTCCCGCTGGTCGGCTGGTGGAGCTTCGCGAGCGTCATCGCGGTCGTGGTCTTCCCACAGCCGGACTCGCCCGCGATCCCCATCGCCTCACCCGGATACAGATCGAAGTCGACCCCGTCGACCGCGTGGACGCGTTCTTTCTCGGCGCTCGTGAACCGGGTGCGGAGGTCGTTGACCAGCCCGCTCTTCACGTCGAAGTGCTTGTTGAGCCCCTCGACTTCGAGGATCGGATCGGGATCGGTGCTCACGTGCCGGTCACCTCCCGACCGGCCTCGGTCCGTTCCCAGACCTGTATCTCACCCGCGTAGGGTCGCAGTTCGCTGTCGATCCGGTCGGTGTGGTGACAGCGCGACCTGAGCCCTCCGTTCCGTACCTCCGGCGGCTGTTCCTCGAAACAGGTCTCGGTCGCGAGCGGACAGCGCGCCGCGAACCGACAGCCCGTCGGCGGCGGGGCGAGGTCCGGCGGGTAGCCCGGCATGCTGATGAGGTTCTGATCCGGCTGCTGGATGTTCGGGAACGCCCGCTTCAGCCCGACCGTGTAGGGGTGGTACGGGGTATCGAATATCTCCTCGACGGGGCCGATCTCCGCGAGTTTGCCCGCGTACATCACGAGCACGCGGTCGCAGGTCTCGGCGACGACGCTCACGTCGTGGGTGATCACCATCATCGAGGAGTTGATCTCGTCCTGGATCGCGCCGATCCGTTTCAGGATCTGGTCCTGCATGATCACGTCGAGCGCCGTCGTCGGCTCGTCGGCGAGGATGAGCGCCGGGTCGAGCGAGAGGCTCATCGCGATCATCGCCCGCTGGCGCATCCCCCCCGAGAACTGGTGGGGGTAGTCGTCCGCCCGCGTGGGGTCGAGGCCCACGAGTTCGAACAGTTCGTCGACGGTCTCGTTCGCGCGCGCCTTCTCGACGCCGCGACGGTGTTCCTCGATCGACTCGACGATCTGTTCGCGGACCGTGTAGACCGGGTCGAGCGCGTTCATCGCCGACTGCGGGATCATCGAGATCTCGTCCCACATGTAGCTCCGGCGCTTCTTCTCGCTCATCGCGGTGAGGTCCTCGCCGTCGAAGCGGATCTCGCCGTCGTTGATGAAGCCGTTCTTCGGGAGGATGCCCAGGATCGCCTTCGCGAGCGTCGACTTCCCGCAGCCGGACTCGCCGACGATCCCGAGGTTCTCTCCCTCCTCGATCGTGAAGCTCATCCCGTCGACCGCGCGGACGGGTTCGCCGTCGGTCTCGTAGTAGACCTCCAGGTCCCTGACCTCGAGCACCGACATCAGTTGTTCCCCCGGAGCGCCGGGTTGGTCACTTCCTCGTAGCCGCGGCCGATGAGGAAGCCGCTGATCACGACCAGCGCGATGCAGATGCCTGGCGGGATGAACCACCACCACGCCTGGTGGTACATCGCGTTGTACGTCCAGGCGCTCTGGAGCATCGTCCCCCAGGAGACCTGACTCGGGTCGCCGAGGCCGATGAACGAGACGCCGGCCTCCGTCAGGATCCCCGTGGCGATGGCGAACGCGCCGTAGAGGAAGGTCAGCGGGAGGATGTTCGGCGCGATGTGTCTCGAGATGATCCGCCAGTCGCTCGCGCCGGTGACCTTCGCCGCCTGTACGTAGGGGCGTTCGCGGATCGAGAGCACCTGCGACCGGATCACCCGTGCGGAGGCGCGCCACTGGAGCAGACAGACCGCGAGGATCACGTTCAGGAAGCTCGGGCCGAGCATCGCGACCAGCAGGATCACCGAGGGCAGCAGCGGCAGGCCGTAGGCGACGTCGGTGATCCGCATCAGGACGTCGTCGACGCGGCCGCCGTAGTAGCCCGCGACGAGCGCGACCATCGTCCCGGTCCCGGCACAGATCACCGCGGCCGAGAGCCCGACGATCAGCGCCGGACGCGAGCCGTAGATGAGCTGACTGAAGATGTCGTAGCCCTCCGCGGTCGTCCCGAGGAGGTAGCTACCCTCGCCCCCGTACCAGAGCGGGTTCTCCCACTGCATGATCATCGCGCCCTCCCACATCCGTTCTGTCGGCGGGTTCGGCGCGAGAAGCGGCGCGAGGAGCGCGACCAGACCGAAGAACGTGATCGTGACGACGCCGAAGACGACGAGCTTGTCCTCTCGCAGTATCGCCCACTGCTCGGAGAGCGTCTCCGACCAGAGGCGGATCGCGCGCTTTCTGCTGTCGACGTCGTCGAGTTCGTCGTACCCCTCCAGGTTCTCGAACAGCTCCCGTGTCCCTTCTCCTTGACTCATAGATGTACCCTCATTCGTAGACCACCCGCGGATCCAACCAGCTGTAGAGCAGGTCGGCGACGAAGTTCATGAACACCACGGTCGTCGCGAGCAGCATGAACGTGCCCTGTGCGACCGGGTAGTCACGGCGCAGCACCGCCCGGACCATCTCGCGGCCGAGGCCGGGCCAGCTGAACACCGTCTCGACCAGGATCGCCCCGCCGACGGCGTAGCCGATCGCGACCGCCGCCGCGGTGACGATCGGCAACAGCGCGTTCCGCGCGGCGTGTTTGAACATCACTTTGCGCTCGGAGAGCCCCTTCGCCCGACAGACGTCGACGAAGTCCTCGGCGAGCACCTCCAGCATGTTGTTCCGCATGAGCAACAGCGGCAGGCCCATCAGGTAGAACCCGAAGACCGCCGCGGGTGCGATGAGGTGCCAGAGGAAGTCGAGCGAGGTGATCATCGCCAGGAAGCTCTCCGGGCGGTGGTCGCCGCTGGTCATGCCGCTCATCGGGATGACGTCGAGCCACGCACCGAAGATACCGACGACGACGAGACCGACCCAGAACTCCGGGAAGCTGCGCTGGAGCAGCGCGAGGATCACGGCACCTT
Organism: Halococcaceae archaeon; assembly: GCA_007129135.1. Lineage (GTDB taxonomy): Archaea > Halobacteriota > Halobacteria > Halobacteriales > Halalkalicoccaceae > Natronorarus. Next base: position 7,100 of record SKWB01000153.1, read on the forward strand.
TCTCGGTGGTCTCGCCGCGCTTCCACGCCGCGAGTACGCCGAACGTGATCCCGAACGTGTAGGCGAAGGCGATCGCCGTCAGCATCAACACCAGCGTGTTCGGCAGGTAGAGCCAGATGATGCCGGTGACCTCGCGCCCGGAGTGAAACGAGATGCCGAGTTCGAGCGTCGCGAGGCTCGTGATGAACTCGATATACTGGATGTGCGTCGGCTGGTCGAGACCGTACTGTGCGATCAGCTGTTCGCGAGCCTCCGGCGGCATCCCCTCCGAGACGAAGTAGGTGGTGGGATCGCCCGGCATCGCCCGGAACATGGCGAACAACAGCGTGGCGATCACCCAGAGCGTCGCCACCATCTGGAACGTTCGTCGGATCGCGAAATTCAACTTCGACATATGCGTGACTCGTTACCTTTCGTGATCAGTCCGCGGCGTAGTGGACGCCCTCGTCGGTGATGACGAAGCCGTCCTCTCTCAGCACCTCGTGGGCCTCCTCGACCTCGCCGGTGTAGATGTCCTCGACGTCGGGGTTGTGGAGGTCCTCGAACGACGGGCTGACGTAGGAGTGGCCCGGCGGGTAGTAGCCGTAGTACAGCTGTTCGCTGATCGTCTCCTTCGGGATGCCGTGGGCGAGCGCCTGCCTGACCGCCTGCTCGTCTAAGCCCTCCTCGCGCGTGTTGATGTTGAGGTGGGTCCAGCCGCTGCCCTCGACCTCCGCGACCGAGAGGGTGTCGTCCTCGTCGTGGGCCTCGGAGAGCTCACGCGATGGCTGGGCGAACGGGTGGTAGTTGATGTCGCCGCGATCGGTCATCTCCCAGACCGTGGAGCTGGAGGTGATGATCTCCCAGTTGATCCCCTCGATCTCGAAGTCGAGGCGGTGGTCGTCCCGCGCGACGAGGTTGACCTCCTCGCCCGGGTCCCAGTAGTCGACCTCGACGATACCGCTGGAGACCGGCTCCTCTTCGAGTTCCTCCTGAGGCATGTCGACGCCCTCCCAGACGTGTTCGGGGGTGATGTAGACCGGATGACCGATCACACCGTTCGCCGCCAGCCCGAACTCGGAGTTCAGGTCGATCTGGACGGTGTGGTCGTCGATCACCTCCGCGCCGGCGACCTCGGTCGCCTGCAGGCTGTACTGCGAGGGTGCCTCGTCGACGATCGTCTGGTAGGTGAACGCGACGTCCTCCGCGGTGAGTTCCTCGCCGTCGGACCACATCGCGTCGTCCTTGATCTCCCAGACGATCGTCTCCGGGTCCGGTCGCTCGATGTCGTCGACGAGCGAGAGCTCCTCGTCGACTTCGAGCTCGGGCGTCATGTGGATCGGCTTCTCGAACAGCGCGTCCATCAGGTGGACGTGCTTGCTCAGCCCCTGGTGTGCCCACGGGCTGAGGTTCTCGAGCGCTTCGGTCCAGAACCCGCGCAGGAAGCCGTCCTCGTTCTCGTCTTCGACCTCGACGCTGACGTAGTTCGGCAGCCGGTTGTAGCCCTCGATGTGGTCGACCCAGCCGCTGAGCTGGTCGTTCTTGTGGGGCATCAGCTCCGCCTCGTAGAGGATCGGGTGGAACGGGACGTCCTCGGAGATCTTCTCCTGGATCTCGTGGACCGCCTCGATCCGCTCGTCCTCGTCCTCGGTGCGCTGCTGGGTGGCGATCAGTTCGTCCATCTCCTCGTCCTGATAGCCCATGTGGTTGCCCTGACCGGGCTCGTCGGCGTGGGCGGAGGTGAACCGTTCGGCGACGTTCTCCGCGATGTCGACGCCGGGGAACTGGCTCCAGGTCGCGAGGTCGTAGTCGTACTCGTCGTTGACCGTCGAGAACAGCGTGCCCCACTCGAGAACCTCGACCTCGACCGGGATACCGACCTCGTCGGCCCACCGGTCGGCGATCAGGTTGATCGTGTCGTGGCGGCCGGGGTTGTAGTCCTCCGGGTTGTTGAAGTAGGTGAAGTCCGGAAGCGGCTCGCCGGCCTCCTCGTCGTCGTCGAGCTCTTCGTCCTCGTCGTCGCCGTCGTCGAGGCAGCCGGCGGCGGCGGTGATCGCGATGCCGGTGCCGGCGGCGGTTGCTCTCTTCAGAAACGCTCTTCTTTCCATGGGAGTGCGAAACGTAGCCATGCTGTGACGAGGGGAGAGACGGACCTCCCATATATAAAAACTTTGGTGCGGGACGAAGAATAACACGGGAAATACATCTATCTTCCGACCGAAACGGGCTTTAGGTGTGCCTTCGGAAATTATCTCACTGATTCTGCGACAAACAGCCAGTTATTTTTCCCTTGTATGGTAATATTTAACACGTTCTGAGCCGCGTCCGTACGTCTATGGCCGAGGGCGACACGCTAAAGCGCACGCCGTCGTAACCTACGAACGACCCAATGGACGAGTTCTACCCGATCGCGATGAAAGACCGAAGCCGCGAACGGTTCGTGGCGAGGGGGCTCGTCGTCCTCTCGGTCCTCCTCATCGTCACCGGGATCGTCCTCTCCGCCCTCCTCGACGGCGGCTACCTCGCGGGTAACCTCATCCTCGTCGGCGGCCTCTCGATGGTCTTCGGCCTCGTCTTCCACCAGGTGAGCGAGCGGGGCCGCCACGCCGGACGGTAGCACCGAACGGGTCTCCGACTACCGGATCCGGTACCGGTAGGGTTTCGACTCGATCACGTCGACCTCACCGGTTCGCGCACGCTGGCCGAGGATCGTCGCGATGCGATGGGCGCTCTCGGAGTCCTCGCCCGACTCGGAGAGGTAGTCCCTGATCTCCCTGGCGGTGAGTGGCTCGTCGGCCCGCTCTTCGAGGACGGTTCGGATCCGCTCGAACTCCTCAGACTGCGGAACCATGCTGGAACGCCCGATCCGACGGGTAATAAGCCCTCGTCGGACCCACGTCAGACTAGCGTCTCACGCCTCAGACTGGCCTGTCGTACTCGTCCTCGAAGTCGCGAACCCGCCGGTACTCCTCGACGAACTCGCTCACGTCGAACGCGAACATCCGCTCTTCGAACTCGCTCTCGGCGGTCGGGTCCTCCGCGTGCCCGATCGCGTGCTCCATCAGCTCGACGACCAGCTCGACGACGACCTCGTGGAGCGCGCGCGAGTCGAACTCCGTCACCCAGAGCATCGAAAATCCCGCCCTCCCCTCCTCGGAGGTGTCCTCGGCGACGACCTCGCCGGGGAACTCCTCTAACACCATCCCCATCAGGTGGGGTGTGCCGAACTCGCCGAACTCGTCGGCGGTCTCGACGGCCTCTCGTAACACCGCGACGATCGACTCCGGGACGAACCGCGAGGGGGGGTGGACGTCGGTGACGACCGCGTGGGTCTCCCCGCAGGAACAACGGAACTCGCGCATCCCCAGGTCGAACTCGCCCACGCGCGCGGACTCGCCACAGGGGAGCGTGAACTCGCCGCTTCCCTCGCCCGGGACCCGTGGCGTCGCCATGGATGAGCTATCTACGCCGGACAGTTAACGCTCGCGGTCACCACTCGACGCCGGGCGGATCGTCCCACTCGTCGGCATCCGTCGGCCGTCCCTCCTCCTCGCCGTCGTCCTCGTCACCCTCTTCGCGCTCCGCCCCGTCCTCGACCTCGAGCACCTGCGCGTACGTGCGGCCGTGGACCGCGAGCCAGACGACGTTCGCGGCCGCGACGAAGAGGACCGAGAGGAACGCGGAGACGAGCGCGAGGGGCGTCGAGAGCGACGAGGCGAACGCGAACGGCGCGGTCAGGATCAGCCCGGCCGATCGGATGGCGACGTAGACCGCCGCGAGCGAGCAGAGCAGCCCCGTCAGTTTCAGACGAACCCCCTTCGTCCGCGCGACGCTCTCGACCATCGCCTCGACGCCGTTTCGGTCCTCGACGGCGACGCCCGGCCGCGTGAAGAAGAAGAGCACGGCGAGGACGATGCCCGGGATCACGAAGGCGACGAGACCGATCCCGACGATCACCCAGACGGCGACCCGCGCGAGCAGTTCGTTCGCGCTCGCGGCCGTGAGCCGCCGCCAGACGAGGTCGTCGGGGAGGCTCTCGTGTTCGTCCGCGACCGCCGCGCGGACGACGACGACGCTCGCGGCGACCCAGCCCAGGAGCCAGGTGAGAAAGAGGAGGAAGACCGCGGCGCCCGGGATCGGGAGCGCGAGCGGGGCGATCGAGTCGTCCTCGAAGAGGAGCCGCGCTTCCTCCTCCAGTTCGACCTCGCCGTCCGCCTCGAGCGCGAGCATCGACTCCGCGAGCGAGGCCACCGCGCTGTCGAGCGCGGCCGAGCCCAGGAGTCCGACGGCGGTGAAGACGCCGACGAAGAGCAGCCCGTTTCGCGAGGCGGTCCACCGGAGCCCCTCGCGTAGCGCACGGAGGACGGAGAGTGCCATGGATCGGGGTGGTGTGGCGGCCGTAGTAAAGCTCGTGGTACGGACCGGTTACGGCCAGTCGTCCCGCTCGTCCTCGTCGGTGGCCGGCTCCGTCTCGGCCTCGCTGTCGAGCGACCAGCCGGCCGCCTCGGCCGCCTCCTCGACCGGGAGGTACTCCCAGTCGATCGCCTCGGCGAGCTCGCGGTCGGCCTCGGCCGCACCGACCAGCACGTGGCGCTCGGTGTCGAACTGCTCGCCGACCCGTTCCAGGCTCTCTCGTTTCCCGCGCGGCCCGGAGAAGAAGTCCTGGCGGATGCGGTGTTTGCGCGTGAAGTTCGTCACCACGTAGGTCGGTTCGTCCGAGACGACGCCGACGTAGCGCGTCCAGCCCCGGGCGTCCTCGAACGTCGCCCCCGGATCCGAGAGCCGAGAGAGCGCCTCGAGTTCGAACGCGAGCGTCATGTCCCCGCTACCGTTCATACGAGGGGTTCCTCGCGGGCGGGCGAAAACCGTGTCGGTGTCGGACGTGGGGCGGACGACGGCAAGTAGATATAAGTCCCCTGCACCGAATCTCCCGTCGAGACGGACATGAAGCGACAACTCGCACTCGGGGCACTCGCGGTGGCGGCGGGCGTCGGCGTCGCGGTCGCGGGCGGGAAGCGGCTCCGAAACGTCAGTAGGTCGGATATGACGACCGTCGTCGCGTTCGTCGGTGAGCGACCCGGCGAGTGGATCGCGGCGACGCCCGAGGGAACGATCGACCGGGACGAGGAAGGGCGGTTCGAGGTCACCGAGCCGTTCGAAAACAGCGCGGACGCCTAACCCTGCGGCGGCGCGAGCTTCTCGATGTCGACGTCTTTCTCCAGCAGCAGGTCCGTCGAGCCGCTCACGTCGCGTTCCTCACGGATGAGCTTCTTGAACCGGGTCTGTGGCGCGAGGTCGCCGATGAGCACGCCGCCGACGATCTTTCCGTCCTTGATCGCGAGCCTGCGCCACTCGGTCTCGGAGTACTTGCGCTCGACGTACTCGTCGCCGAGGGTCGGGTGGCCGAAGGAGAGAAACGGGAAGTCGAAGTGCGTGATCGAGTAGGACGATACCCACCGGAAGGCCTCCTCCTCGGCGTCCGCGGCCATGTTTATCCCGGCGACCTTCCCCTGTTCTTTCGCCGAGCCCCACGAGCCGTTCTGGGCGTACTCGTCGAGGATCGTATCGAAAAAGCGAGTGATGTCGCCCGAGGCGTAGATGTCCTCGACGCTCGTCTGCATGTACTCGTCGACGACGATGCCGTCTTCCTCCTCGAGGCCCGCACCGTGGAGGTACTCGGTGTTGAAATCGAGGCCGATCGCGACGCCGACGAACTCCGCGCCGTAGGACTCGCCGTTGGCGTCGATCGCCGTCTCGACCCTGCCCGCCGAGTCGACCTCGAACCGGTCGACACCGCTGTCGAAGACGGGCGTCACGTCCCGCTCTCTGAGCGCGTCGTGGATGATCTCCGCACCGTCGAGGCTGAGCGCGTAGCGCCACCAGCGGTCGCCGCGCATGATGTAGTTGCCCTCGATCTCCTGGGCGGCACAGATCGCGGCGAGGTCGATCCCCAACAGTCCGGCACCGACGACGACACCGGTTTCGGCCTCTTCGGCCGCCTCACGGATCCCGCGTGCGTCCTGGAACGTCCAGAAGTGGTGGATCCCGTCCGCGTCGCTGTTCTCCACGGGGAGCTGTACCGGCGTCCCGCCGGTCGCGATCAGCAGTTTGTCGTAGCCGATCTCCTCGCCGCCGTGGGTGAACAGCAGGTGTGCGTCGGGGTCGACCCCGCAGACGTGGGTGTCGAGTCTGAGCTCGATCTCGCGGTCGTCGTACCAGCTCGGGTCGTGGATCGAGATCGGCGCCTCCGGCAGCTTCCCCTTCGCGAACTCCTTGATCAGGATCCGGTTGTACAGGGGCTCGCCCTCGTCCGTGATGATCGTGATCTCGCCGTCCGGGTCGTTCTCGCGGAGCGTCTCCGCCGCCGTGCTCCCCGAGATCCCGTCGCCGATAATCACGTACGACGTGCTCATAGCCGGGCTTCGCAACGGAGGGTAAAGTGGATTGCTATCCGGAGACAACCGCGCTCATGGCCGCGTGACCGAGTCGTAGAGCGCCGCCAGCCGTCCGATCGAGTGCTCGACCGAGAGCATCTCCCGGCGACGCAGACAGAGGTCAGAGAGCCGGTCCCGATCGCGGAGCACGCGCTCGATGGCCCGGCGAAACGCCTCCGTGTCGCCCTGCGGGTAGTGGTAGCCCGTCTCGCCTTCGAGGACCGTATCGGAAAGCGCGCCCGCGTCGACGGCGACGGTCGGCGTCCCGCAGGCGGCGGCCTCCATCGCGACGAGGCCCTGCGTCTCCGTCGGGCTGGGAAACGCGAAGACGTCGAGCGCGGAGTAAAACGCGGGAAGCTCTGCACGCTCGAGGAAGCCGAGGAAACGGGCGTCGACGCCGCGCTCCCGAGCCCTGCGTTCGAGGGCGTCGCGTTCGGGGCCGTCACCTCCGAGCACGAGCGTGTACTCCGTTCCGGCGACCGCGTCGATCAGCTCCCCTAAGTTCTTCTCGGCGCTGTGACGGCCGGTGTAGCCGACGAGCGTCCCCGCGTCGTCGAGTCCGTAACGCCCCCGGAAGCCGGACGGGTCCGTGGGGGTGAAGAAGTCGGTGTCGACGCCGTTCGAGAGCACCGCGATTCGTGACTCGATCCCGACCTCCTCCCTGAGGTAGTCGCGGGTGTAGGAGGTGGGCGTGACGACGAGGTCGGCGTTCTCGAAGAACCAGCGCTCGTACCGGCGGCAGGCGAACCAGAGCCCGGTCGCGAGCGCCTCGCCCGCCACCTTGGTCTCCGTGCGCTCGCCGAGCATCGTGTGATACGAGGCGACCAGCGGGACCTCCTTCCCCCGGGCGTAGCGCAGCCCCGCGACCCCGAGCGAGAAGGGCGTGTGCGCGTGGACGAGGTCCGGCTCCGGAAGCCCCTTCGGGATCGGCGGCAGCCCGAGACGGTACTGCTCGTAGAGCGGGGCCTGGAGGCTCCGGACCGGGAACTCGTCCGGTCCGGGCTCGTAGCCGTCGATCCGGGGGAAGACGACGGGCATCCGCCCCCGGTCGTGCCAGCGGTCGCGCCAGAGGTCGATCGCGTAGGTCACCCCGTTGATCGTCGGCCGGTAGAGGTCCGTGAAGACGGTGACGGTCTCGGCCATAGGGGGATGTCCTCGTCGGGAGGGAGGAACCTTCCGATCAGTCGACGACGTAGGCGATGTCGTTGCGCGAGAGCAGGTCGCGCATCGCTCGCACCCCGCGGTCGGTGTCCCAGCCGATCCCCCGGTAGTGTTTGACCGGGTGCGTGAGCCAGGAGTACTCCCAGTGGGCACAGACTTCGACCCCGTCACCCGGATCGAACAGCGTGACGTGGAGCTGTTCGTCGGCGAACGTCGAGGCGCGTCTGACCCAGCTTCCCGCCGAGGCGCGGCCGTCCGCGTGGAGTTTCAGCGCGGCGATCGGTTCGCGGTGAAAGCCCATCGCTCTGAGATCCGTCGCGAACGCCGGGAACTCCCGCTCGACGCGGCCGACGTACTCGGAGGGGTGCATCACACACTGAGCGTAGCCGCCGACCCGCTCCAGCGCGCCGTCGACCGCCGGCCAGAACCGCCGGCGGACGCGGGTGATGCGGTCGAGTTCGGCCCCGAGGTCGCGTCGGTCTCGCTTCGTCGCCACGGGGAGAGGTAGGGAGGCGGTCGGATATATGGTTTCTCGTCCGGAACGGGACGTTGAAGGGCCTCGCGCCCCTTCGATAGGTCGATGAAGATCCACCAGAACCCGCGGCACTGGGCGGCGAAGAAGGCGCTGACCACGCCGGGAATCAGCTCCGTCGCGAACTACGGGCTGGTGAAGATGCACACGAAGATATTCCTCGGGAAGGCCGACGAGGAGCGGCGAGAGGAGCGCAAAGAGCATTTGGACGACTTCTTCGACGCGACGATGGACACCTACGTCGCGGCGCTGGAGGCCGACTATTCCGAGGCGGAGGCGAGAGAGATCACCCACCTCCAGGCGAACTTCGACTTCTTCACCCACGGCTGGACCGAGATGATGGAGATCCCGGCCGAGGAGTTCGAGGCCCACTACCGCCGCTACGAGGAGTTCTTCAGCGAGTACGGCATCACGATCGACGACCCGCTCGGGGAGTTCCGGCCCCTGGAGAGGATCGCCGAGGCACCCGAAACGCCGGAGAAACGCGATCAGGGGGCCTACGAGAACGCCATCGCCGGCTTCGCCGACGACGTCTACGTCGTGACCGGCGAGGGCGAGACGGTCGTCGGCGGCGACGGCCCCGAACCCGAGGTGAGCGTCGCCGACGCACCCGGGGTGAGCGAGGACGACACCGACGAGAGCGCGAACGCGGACTGATCACCGCTCGGAGAGCAGGTCCGCACACGCGAATCCCGCGACGACGCCGCCGTCGAGGCTCCGTTCGGGGTACTGCGCCCGCGAGGCCATCCCCGCATACGTGAGTCCCTCCGCGACCTCGGAGAGGTCGTACGGGACCACCTCCTCCAGATACCCGCAGGTGTAGACCGGTGCCGTTCTGGGCTCTCGAGCCGTCCGGACCCAGTTCACGGTAGCGGGATCGAACGCCGGGAAGAGGTCGGTTATCCCCTCCAGCCAGAGCGCTTCGACCTCGCTATCGCCCATCGTCCACACGTCCTCCTCGGTCGACTGGACGTAGCGTGCGACGTAGAGCAGGTGGTCGCCGCCGTAGCGTTCGGGTGAAACGAACTCGGTGTGTTCGATCAGCGCGCCGAACGGTGCCTCTTCCGCGACGTTGAGCCAGTAGGTTCCGGTGAGCGGCTCCGACAGCGAGTAGAGCGAACAGATCGTTCCCTGGAACTCGATCTCGGTCCCGTAGCCGACGAGCGACTCCAGCACGTCCGGCATCGTCGCGACGACGA
>SKWB01000188.1 GCA_007129135.1 Halococcaceae archaeon
GATCGAGATCCACGGCCACGACCAGGCCGCACGGATCGTCGCCGACCGGGAGTTCCCCGACTCGATCCACATCGAGGCGGAGGTCGAACACGTGAAGCCGCTCGGCCAGGGGAACACGTAGTCCTTTCTCGCCGGGGCAGACGCCTCTAAGTGCCCCCCGTCCCTTCCGGACCTCATGAGCACGGTACCCGAGCACCTGAGCGAGTTCCGCCGCGACCTCCACCGCCACCCCGAACCCGGCTGGCGGGAGTTCTACACCACCGCACGGATCGTCGAGGAGCTAGAGCGAGTCGGGGTAGACGAACTGTACGTCGGACCGGACGCGCTCGATTCCTCACAGCGCTTCGGCGTCCCCGACGACGCGGAGATCGAGACCTGGCGAGCGCAGGCGGAGGGTCTGGGCGTCGATACCGGTGTCCTCGACCGGATCGGAGCCGGCGAGACCGGCTGCGTGGCGGTCGTCGGCTCCGGCGAGCCCGTCGTCGGCCTCCGGGTCGACATCGACGCGCTGCCGATCACCGAGGCCGACGCGGATCACCTCCCGGCCGACGACGCCTTTCGCTCGGAGCACGAGGGCTTCATGCACGCCTGCGGTCACGACGCCCACGCGACGATCGGCCTCGGTGTGATCGAGGCGCTACGGGGGAGCTTTGACGGCACGCTGAAGGTGTTCTTCCAGCCCGCAGAGGAGCTGATCGGTGGCGGAAAGGCGATGGCGACGAGCGGGCACCTCGACGACGTCGAGTACCTCCTCTCGGTTCACGTCGGCCTCGACCACCCCACCGGCGAGGTGGTCGCGGGTATCGACGGCTTCCTCGCGGTCTCGCACGTCGAAGCCGAGTTCCACGGGCAGTCCGCCCACGCCGGGGCACGACCGGAGGAGGGCAAGAACGCGATCCTGGCGATGGCGACGGCGGTACAGAACCTCTACGGCATCCCGCGGCACGCCGAGGGTGAGACGCGGGTGAACGCCGGGAAGGTCGGCGGCGGGACGGCGTCGAACATCGTCGCCGAGCACGCGTTCGTCGAGGCGGAGGTGAGAGGCGAGACGACCGAACTGATGACGTACATGCGCGAGCACGCCGATCGGATCCTCCGTAGCGCTGCCGAGATGCACGACTGCGAGGTCGAGATCCGAACGGAGGGGGAGGCCCCGAGCGCGGTGAGCGATGAGGAGGTGGTGGACCTCGTCGGCGAGGTCGCCCGCGGGGTCGAGGGGGTCGACACGGTGCTCGACCGCGCGACGCTCGGGGGGAGCGAGGACGCGACGTTCCTGATGCAGGAGGTCCAGGACAACGGCGGCTACGCCGCCTACGTCGGGATCGGGACCGACCACCCCGGAGGCCACCACACCCCGACGTTCGACGTCGACGAGCGCTCGATCGGGATCGGGATCGACACCCTCGCCGGGGCGATCGAGCGCATCGCGGCCGTCCGTCCGTAGCTCGGGACGCTGCCCGCCAAGGTTATGCTGGCGAGCCCCGACCGCCCGGTATGCGCGATGCGGAGGGTGAAGGGATCGTCGTCCTGCACGTCGACGACGACGACGCGTTCGCCTCGCTCACCGCGACGTATCTCGAGCGGATCGACGCGGGGCTGTCGGTCCGGTCGGAGACGAGCGTCGAGACGGCGCTCGACCGGCTCGCGGTGGAGCCTGTGGACTGCGTCGTGAGCGACTACGAGATGCCCGAGGCGACCGGCATCGACTTCCTCGACCGGGTCCGCGACCTGGACGCGACGCTCCCGTTCGTCCTCTACACCGGCCGGGGGAGCGAGGAGGTCGCGAGCGAGGCGATCTCCGCGGGGGTGACCGACTACGTCAGGAAGGGCGGCGGGACGGCGCAGTACGAGGTGCTCGCGAACCGGGTCCGGAACGCGGTCGAGCGCCACCGCGTCGAGCGCTCGCTCTCCGAATCGGAACGGCGACACGAACGGTTCGTCGAGGCGTCGCCGGCGAGCATCGTGATCCTCGATTCGTCGGGGCGAATCCGCTACGCGAACGAGAGCGCCGCGACGCTCGTCGGGGCGGACGAGGCTGCCGACCTCGTCGGCCGCGATGCCCTCTCGTTCGTCCACCCCGACGACAGGGCCAGTTCCGAACAGCGGATCCGCAGGGTCCTCGGTCGGGACGAGGTTGCCCCCCGGACCGAGACACGACTGCTCACGCTCGACGGCGACCTCCTCCACGCGACGATCGCCAGCGCACCCGTCAGTTTCAGGGGGGAGCCGGCCGGCCAGGTCGTCCTTACGGACGTCACGGCCCAGCGGGAGCGCGAGGAGGCGCTTCGGACACGGGCGGCGGTGATGAACACGGCGCTCGACGGGCTCGCGCTCCTCTCGGGGGAGACGTTCGTGGAGGTGAACCGGGCACACGCCCGGATCTACGGCTACGAGCGTCCGGAGGAGTTCGTCGGGACCTCGTGGAAGCGCCTGTACGGCGAGCGGGAGGCCGACCGGATCGAACACGAGGTCCTACCCACGCTCGAGGAGGAGGGCTGGTGGCGCGGGGAGGCGACCGGGCGTCGGCGCGACGGGAGCGAGTTCCCGCAGTCGCTCTCGCTCTCGCTCACCGACGAAGGCGAGGTCGTCTGTGCGGTCCGGGACGTGACCGACCAGCACGAGCGAGAGCGGGCACTCGGCGCGCTCCACGAGGCGACCCGCGACCTGATGCGCGCCGAGACGCGCGAGGAGGTCGCGACGACCACGGCCGAGGCGGCGAGCGACGCCATCGGGTTCTCGCTCTCGTCGGTCCGGTGGTACGACCCGGAGCGTGAGGCGTTGAGCCCCGCGGCGGCCACCGAGGCGGCCCGAGAGCTACTCGGTCCGTTCGAACCGTTCGAGCGCGGCGAGAGCCTCTCGTGGGAGACGTTCGATACGGGCGACCCGACCGTCTTCGAGGACATCGACGACCACGCCGCCGCCTCTCACGCGAACACCGGCCTCCGGACGGTGATGAAGTTCTCGCTCGACGACCACGGCGTCCTCACCATGGGGTCGACGAGCGCCGACGACGTCACCGACGCGGACGTCTTCCTCGCGAGGGTCCTCGCCGCGAACGCGGAGACGGCGCTCGACCGCGCGGAACGCGAACGACAGCTCAGGGAGCGCGAACGCGAACTCACCCGGCAGAACGAGCGGTTGGACGAGTTCGCGAGCCTGCTGGCCCACGACGTTCGGAACCCGCTCAACGTCGCGATGGGCCACCTGGACCTCGCTGGACGGGAGTGCGAAAGCACCCACACAGAACGCGTGGCCACCGCACACGACCGGATCGGCGCGCTCGTCGAGGACGTCCTCGCGCTCGCCAGGGAGGGCGGACGGATCGAAGAGCCGACGCCGGTCGACTTGGGGCGGAGCGCACGGCGGGCGTGGGAGAACGTCGAGACCGGCGGAGCCACACTCGAAACGACCTGCTCCCGGGCCGTATTCGGCGCGGAGTGCCGCCTCGAACGGCTCTTCGAGAACCTCTTTCGGAACGCGATCGAACACGGCGGCGAGCGGGTGACCGTCCGCGTCGACGACCTCCCCGGCGGGTTCTCCGTCGCCGACGACGGTCCGGGCGTCCCGGAGGAGGTTCGTGGGGAGCTCTTCGAGCCGGGGGTGACAGCCTCGCCGACCGGAACGGGGTTCGGGCTGGCGATCGTCGAGGAGATCGCGGAGGCACACGGCTGGTCGGTCACCCTGGCGGAGGGGGGCTCAGGAGCACGGTTCGAGTTCGACGGCGTCTTCGAGCCGGCCCCTCCGCGCGACGGCTCGGAGGCATAGGTCTATGTCGGTGTGTGCGTAGCGGGAGACGTGAACGGGATCCACGACCTCGGGGGGATCGACGGGTTCGGTCCGCCCGACCGACACGAACACGAGGGCGCGTTCGGCGAGCCGTGGGAGGCCGACGTCTACAGCCTCTTCGTCGCGACGCTCGGCAACGGGCTCGCCGAACTCGACGAGTTCCGCTACGCGATCGAACGGATGCCACCGGACACCTACCTCGGCGTCAGCTACTACGAGCGCTGGCTGGGCGCGTTCGAGACGCTCCTGATCGAAGGCGACGTCATCGACCCGGCGGCGCTCGCCCACCGGGCGGCCGCGTTCGAGGCCGGAGAGGCGTCCCGACCGGACGGTCCCGACGGACCGTCGTTCGAGGACCTCGCCGACGGCGTCGCGGACGCCTACGCCTCGCGCCGCGAGGACCGGGAGCCGCGGTTCGCGGCGGGAGACCGGGTCCGGGTACGTCGGGAGTCGCCACGCGGGCACACGCGCTGTCCGCGGTACGCTCGCGGCGCGACCGGCACCGTCGATCGGGTCGTCGGAACGCACGTCCTGCCGGACGCGAACGCACACGGTGAGGAGGGCGCCGAGCCGGTCTACACCGTCCGAATCGAGGCCGAGGAGCTGTGGGGGTCGGGGGGCGAGGCCAACGGCTCCGTCCACCTCGACCTCTGGGAGTCGTATCTGGAGGTGTCGGAGTGACCGACCGGACGCACGACCGACCCGAGGTCGTCGAGGAGCTCGCCGAGCGCGACCCGGAGGCCCGCGCCCGGGCGCTCCAGTCGCTGCTGATCGAGCGGGGGCTGCTCTCGACGGACGCGATCGACGCGGTGATCTCGCACTACGAGACCGAGGTCGGGCCGATGAACGGCGCGCGAGTCGTCGCCCGGGCGTGGACCGATCCCAGCTACAGGGAACGGCTGCTCTCGGACGCGACGGCCGCGATCGACGAGTTGGGGATCGAGGTCGACGAGGACGTCGTCGAGATCCGGGCGGTGGCGAACTCCGCCGACACGCACAACGTCGTCGTCTGTACGCTCTGTTCGTGCTATCCGTGGACC
>SKWB01000272.1 GCA_007129135.1 Halococcaceae archaeon
CGACGACGAGACGGAAACCGAAACCACGGTGTCGGTCGACGACCCCGACGACGAACACGTCATCGTCGTCCTCGGTGCGGAGGAGACCGACGCCGCGGTCGACGTGTTCGTCATCGAGGAGTTCTCCGAACTCCCGGAGCGTCTCGAAGACGAATGAGACCCTCTCGCACGACCGTCCGTAGCGGCTTCTCACCCAGGATGTCTGTTCGATCGGTCGGTTCGGCGTGGATTCGGAAACCGAGCTAGTGTGTAATGAGCTGACGTCGTTCCATAGTCGCTGAACGACGAGGAGCACGAATGGGACAGCGAGAACCGGACATACTCGATAAGAGGTTCATGGGGCTGGGAGGTGAGTGAGGCGACGGAAACTCTACCTATTGATCGGGCAAGCCATCACTGCAGATAGCCGAGGTCTTCGAGGCGGTCCTGTGTCGACTGGGTCATCTCGACCGCCCCGGTTGTCTCGGCGTGATCGAACGACGAGAGCCACTCGTCGAGACGGGCCTCGAGGTCGGCGACGGTCTCGGGCTGCTCGTCGGAGAGCTCTTGCCGTTCCTCGGGATCGGTCGCGACGTGATAGAGTTCGCGAGCGCCATCCGAACCGCGGACGAGTTTGTACTCGCCGGTACGGATCGCCCGCAGCGACCGATCGAACCGTTCGACCTCGGAGGGGAGTTCCCCGACGCGACGTTCGAGCGCCTCCATCGAGGGCTGGGGCGAGAGGTACTCCGCGATGGCGTGCGCTCGCGGGTCGGCGTCCGTCTCCGGGTGAAAGGACGTGCCCTGAAGGCCCTCCCGCGTCTCGTCTGCGTCAATCCCCGCGACGTCGAGCAGCGTGGGGAAGAGGTCGGTGAGCTGGACGAGTCGGTCGTCTTCGCCCTCGTCGAACCCCGGCCCGTGAACGAACAGGGGAACGTGGAGCAGCGTGTCGTAGAGACAGTACTGGTGGTCCATCAGTCCGTGGTCGCCGACGTTCTCGCCGTGGTCGCCGGTGACGACGAAGACGGTGTCCTCCCACTCGCCGGCCGCTTCGAGCATCGAGCGGAGCTCTCGGATGCGCTCGCCGAGATACGCGAGCTCCGCGCGGTAGAGCCCGCGGAGGATCTCGAACTCGCGTTCTCCCATCTCGACGGTCCCCGCGATATATCCCCAGGCGTCCTGCGGGACCTCCATCGCCTCCTCGTAACCCACGCCGTCCGGAAGGTAGGCCTCCGCGAACTCCCTCGGTGGGCGGTACTCCAGGTGCGGTTCGAGGTAGTTGATGAAGAGGAAGAAGGGGCGTGAGCCCTCGCGGTCGTCGAGCCAGTCGTCGACCCACTCGTTGGTCGCACGCGCGCCCTCGTCGGTACGTCGCCTGAAGAACTGGCCGTAGATGGCGTTCGTGAGGTTCGTGATCGGGTTTCCTTCGAGGATCTTCCGCGCGACTCCCTTGAGCTTGTCCGTTCCCTCCTGCGTGCGGGCGATCTCGCCGAGGTCCGTCTCGGTCTGGACGTACTGCCAGGTCTTGTGAAAGGTCTCGAACCCGCGGGCGAAGCCGAACTCCTCGCTGACCCAGGTGTTGTTCGACACACCGACCGTCTCGTAGCCCCCCTCGGAGAGCGCTTCCGCGAGCGTGGCCCGCTCGTCGGAGAGGCGTTTGTGCCCGGCGTGTGCGCCGTGGTTCGAGGAGTAGGTCCCGGTGAAGAGGCCCGCGTGTGAGGGGAGCGTCCACGGCGCGCTCGCGAACGCGTTCGTGTAGCGTCTCCCCCCGATCGGCGGGTCGAGGGCCGCCTCGTCTCCGGGGGAGAAGACGTCCGCTCGGGCGGTGTCCATCACGATCAGGACGATGTTGGAGGTCATGGCACGGGTGATACGTCTCTCCTCGGTCCCAGACGTGGAACGGTAAAATATCCACTCATTTCGAGGACGGCCTTCCGATCACGGGGGAAAACGCATCGAACCGCGAGCGCTACGCGTGTTCCGCCACCACTTCGTCGTAGAGTGCGTGGTACTCCTCGACGCTCCGTTCGAGCGGGAACTCCGTCCGCGCGCGGTCGTTCGCCGCCGTCGCTCGCCGTTCGCACGCTTCGGGATCGCGAAGGAGCGTCCGAATCGCGTCCGCGAACGCACCCGAATCCGTCGGGTCGGCGAACACCGCGGTGTCCCCGGCGACCTCGTGGAGGACGGGGATGTCGCTCACGACCGGGGCGAGTCCGCAGGCCATCGCCTCGACCAGTGCGACACAGAAGCCCTCCGAGTGGGAGGTGAGCGCGAAGAGGTCGCTCGCGTCGAGGATCCGGTAGACGTCTCGTCGAGAAACCGTGCCGGTGAAGGTGACGTGATCGCCGAGTCGGTACGCCCGGACGAGTCGTTCCAAGCGCTCGCGCTCAGGTCCGTCGCCGACGATCACTAGCTCCGCATCGGGGACCGATCGCCGCACGGAGTCGAACGCGGCCACGAGCGTTCGCTGGTTCTTCGTGGGGATCATCCGGCCGACAGTCGTGACGCGCGGCCGGTCGCTCTCCCAGGGGTTCGACCCGGAGCGAGCCTCGTCGATGGCGTCGATATCGACGCCGTTGTAGATCACCCGCCGGTTTCGCTCGGGGACCAGCAGTCGTTCGTGCGGGTAGAAGGAGTCGAGCGTCGCCTGCGAGTTCGCGACGACGCGGTCGGCGCGCCAGAGCGTCGTCGCGTTGGTCGCGTTCTGTGCGGCCGAGTAGTGGAGTCGGTGGTCGGCGTGTTCGGTGTCGACGATCGGGAGGCTACGAGGTGCGAGCGCGCGTCCGAGCGCCCCGGAGAAGTTCGTCTGTGTGTGTAACAGATCGAACCGCCCGCTCGTGAGCAACGCACGGAGACCCCTGATCGCGCCCGGGTCGAACCGACTCCTCGCACCGAGGAACTCGAGGGAGACCGCGTCGGTGTCGACCGGGGCCTCGACGTCGTCGAGTGAGGCGTCCTCGTAACACGCGACCGTCACCTCGAGTCCGGGTTCGCGCCCGAGTCGTTCCGAGATGTCGTACTCGATGGTCATCGGCCGGATCCAGTTGAGCAGGACGAGTACGTGGGCCATGGCCAGGGATCGAACCCGCACCGGTTTCACTCGGTCGATACCGGCCGAGCGGACATCCGATCGGAGACCCGTCCTCGAACGACGGTGAAAGCGCTCCGACCGTGACGTCAGCGACCGAGGGGCGGTCCGATCTCGCCGGGACTGAGCGACGGATTCCGACCCCCATCGACAGAGTGATTAGTCGATCCACCGAAACCGGTCTACAGATGGGATACGTCCGGCAGAGCGCGGCGGCTATCCCTCGGCCGAACGAGATCTGGCTCCCCGTTCTCTGTATCGTCGCCGCCCTCTCGACGAACACGTGGCTCGTCGCCTCGAGCGTCGGCTACGTCCTCTCGGTGTCCGCGCTCTCGGTCGCCGGCATCTACCTCGTCTTCCTCTCCGATACCGAACTCCGCGTCGACCTCGTCTTCCTCGCGCTCTTCGGCGGGTACTGGCTCGTCCTCACCGCCGGGTGGTTCGTCGACTGGTCGACCGATCGGCTCGTCTACGTCCTCATCACGCCGCTCAGCGTGTTCGTCGCCGTGTTCCTCCTCCCGAGCGTCATCGACCGGACGACGGATCGTCGTCAGTTCGTGACGATCCTGACCGCGCTGGGCGCGCTCGTCGCGGTGACCGGGTTCGCGATGCTGATCGCCGAGACGGTGCTCGAGGTCGCGACGTTCCCGTGGACGGGTGGGTTCGTCCTCGGGCACAGCGGCTACCGGACGAACTCGGTGTTCGCGAACCCGAACACCTACGGCTTCTTGATGATGGTCTGTACGCTCACGGCCCTCATCCACCTCGCGGATCGGGGCCCTGGCCTCCTCAACCTGAGCGCGATCGTCCTCTGTTCGCTCGCCGTGCTGACGAGCGACTCCACGGCCTCGCTGCTCGGGCTCGGAACGGGCGTGGCGCTCGTTCTCGCGGTGTCGTTCAGGAAGAGCGCACTCGTCGTACTCCTCGGGAGCGTGGCGACGGCGGGTGTACTCGTCGCGACCGGCCTCCTCGGGACCGTCCTCTCGCTGTTGCCCGCGCGCGCCGGGGCGCTGATCGACGCCCTCTTTTCGGTCAGGGGAACGCTCTGGGTCGCCTCGATCGAACGGCTCATGGAGGACCCCCTCACCGGGATCGGCTTCTCGAACACGGCGGACGAGATCGCGCCGTACGTCCCGGATGGCGGGCCGGTCGGCTTCGGAACGCACAACTCCTACATCAACATCCTGCTCCAGACGGGGTTCGTCGCGGGCACGCTCTACTTACTGGCCCTCCTCTACGCGGTCGTGAAGGCCATGTCCAGCGCGTTCACCACGCGCTTTTCCCCACGGGAGCGGACCGACTGGTGGCCGGTCTACGTCGCGTCGGTGCTCGTCGCGATCCTCGTCGCCATGACGTTCGAGTCGATGACGCTCGGCGGCCTCTCGATGAACTCCGTGCTCCTCGCGCTCTACCTCGGACTCGCGCTCTCGCTCGGGGGGTCGAGGGTTCTCGAGATCAGACCCCGCGAGCTCATCCTCTCGAGGTGAGGTGTTCGCCAGGTCGCGTGGGCCGATCGCTCGGGAGGGGTGCGGAGAGCCACAACGTATTTTACCGGCCGTGGAAAGTGACGAGTGCGGACGGCTTCGGGCCGTCCCCGTCAATACCGTTGATTCACCGGTGCGAGGCTCAGCTCACCTCGCCGTACTCACGAACGTGAGCGGACGGGCTGTCTGCCCAGTATATATACTAAATCGGTTACGAAAAGCTACGAAAGTATTATGTGTTTGTGGTGCCATCCAACGCATAGTAC
>SKWB01000273.1 GCA_007129135.1 Halococcaceae archaeon
GGCGGTCTCGCACCCGACGATCGTCGGTCTCGCCCTCCTGAACGTCGGCTTCGCGATCGCCTACGCGCAGATGCAGTCCACGGTCCCGGTCCACGCCGAGGCGACGTTCGGGCTCACGAGCGAGCAGCTGGGAACCCTCTACGTGCTCAACCCGCTCGTCGTCGTTCTCTTCCAGATCCCGGTCGTCACCTACGCCACCCGGTGGCGACGCACCCGCGGGCTCGTGATCTCTGCGGGCTTCTGGGCGACGAGCTTCCTCGCTATCGCGCTCTCCTATCTCGTGACCTGGCACCTCGGCGTCGCGCTGATCGGGGCCTTTCTCGTGCTCCGGACGGTCGGCGAGCTGCTCCACGCGCCGATCGTCACCGCGCTCGCGAGCGACGTCGGCACCGCCGACAGCCGCGGCTCGCAGCTCTCGGTACTGGAGGTCGCGAAACGGATCGGCTTCGGGATCGGGCCCGTCCTCGGCGGGCTCCTCTTCGACTACGGCGTCGACGCGCTGCTCTGGCCCGCGCTGATCGTCCTCTGCGCGGGCCTCGTCGTCGGCCTGCTCGCGCTCGAACGTCGGGTGACGCCCGCGCAGAACGGCAGAGCCGCCACGGCCTGAACCCCCGAGGTTTTGGCCCCGGGGAGCCCAGTCAGCCCATGGATCCCGCACAGGAAGAGCAGCGGAACCCCTACGGGATGGACGAGTCCTGTACGAACTGTCCCGGCCTGGTGGAACCACGAACGCAGGTCGTCCACGGCTACGGCGACGCGAGCGCGGAGTTCCTCTTCGTCGGTGAACGGCCGTCGGCAGGGGCCGATCGCTCGGGCATCCCGTTCTACGGCGACGAGGAGGACGAAGCGTTCCAGGAGGTGTTGCGCGCGCTCGGGTTTGCCCACCAGGAACCGGACGAGGAACCCGACCTGGAGAACGTCTACCTCACGAGCCTCACCCGCTGTCGCGACCCGGAGCGTCCCCCCACGGACGAGGAGATCTACACCTGCGAGCCGTTTCTGAACGCCGAGATCCGGATGATCAACCCCGAGATCCTCGTGCCCGTCGGCGAGCGCGCGCTCGCCGAACTCGCCGAGGAGTACACGACGACGCCGGCCGATGAGATCGACCTCGCGACCGACCACGCGACGGAGATCCGCGGACGGGGCTTCGAGCTCGTGCCGATGATCCACCCCGCAGAGTCGACCGAGAGCGAGAAGGCGGCGTTCCTCGAGGCGTTCTCCGAGCTGCTGGGCCGGGACTACAGACAGACGAAGGGGAGGCGGGGCCGGTAGGACGGGCGGAAGCTCTCGCGGATCGGGATCGTAGTGACACCGGTCGGTTGGCGCGCCCGCCGAGGGAGGGTTTTCTTTCTGCTCACCGGGCCCACGGTCCGCGGATCGGCGGTCGTCGGGGTGCTACTAGCGACGGTCGCGTCCCAGGATGAGATAGAGGACGATCCCCAGCAACGGGGCGAGGAAGACGACGATCGCCCAGAGGAAGGCGGGGTGGCTGCTGTTCCGCTCGGCGTCGGTGTAGGTCCAGACGACCATCGCGACGAAGCCGATCAGGAAGGCGAGCCAGAGCAGGACGACGGCACCGCCGCCGCCCGACTGGGCCACGAGTTCGGGGAGCATACGTTCGCGGTCACGGAGAGGGAATGAGTGTCTTCCGGCGGATAGGACCGTCGACGGGCGCTCTCAGGTCCTAAAGGACTCGCCGCAGCCACACTCGCTCACGACGTTCGGGTTCTCGACGTGGAAGCCCGCGCCCTGCAGGCCGCCCTCGAAGTCGAGGACGCTCCCGCCGATGTAGCGCATACTGGCCGGATCGACGAACACCCGGAGGTCGTGGTGTTCGAAGACCGTGTCGTCGTCTTCCGGTTCGACGTCGAAGCGCATCCCGTAGGAGAGCCCCGCACAGCCACCCTGCTGGACGAACAGCCTGAGGCCGGCTTCGTCCGTGTCGTGACCCTCACCCTCCAGGAGGTCGATGGCCTGCTCGGCAGCGATCGGTGTCACCTCGATCCGCGTCTCGGTCCCCGAGGCGCTCTCTGTGCTCATGAGAGTCCGTTGCTCGCCCGACGGGTTAACACTAACGCCGCTCCGTGACCGGAGCCCCGTCCACCCCACGACGACGAGACGGCCGGCCGAAATCACTCGCGGAGGCTCTCTTTCGGGTCGGCATCGGTCTCGGTCAGGCCGTCCTCTGCGAGCCGGATCGAGACGCTCTCGGCGTGGGCCTCCAGGCCCTCGGCCCGGGCGAGCGTCTCCACCGTCCCGGAGAGCTCGTCGAGACCCTCCCGCGAGAGCCGCTGGACGGTCGTCGACCGGACGAAGTGGTCGACGGAGAGCCCGCCGGTGACGCGCGCCCGGCCGTTCGTCGGGAGGACGTGGTTCGTCCCGCTGGCGTAGTCACCAGCGGCGACCGGCGTGTGCGGCCCGAGGAAGACGCTCCCGGCGGTGTCGATCCGGTCGAGAAGCTCCTCGTCCCCGTCGGCCTGGATCGAGAGGTGTTCGGCGGCGTACGCCTCGGCGAAGGCGATGACCTCGCTCATCGACCGCCCGACGAGCAGCCCGCTCGCGTCGTGAGCCAGCGCCTCCCGGATCGTCCCCTCGCGCTCGCGGGCCCCGATCTGCTCGTCGATCGCCGCACGAACCGCCTCGGCCGTCGGTTCGTCGTCGGTCGCGACGACCACCGACGCTTCCGGGTCGTGTTCGGCCTGTGCGAGGACGTCCGCCGCGACGAACCCAGGGTCGGCGGTCTCGTCACAGATCACCAGGAGTTCGCTCGGCCCCGCGAGGAAGTCGATCTCGCAGTCGCCTCGCACCTCCGCCTTCGCCGCGGTCACCCACTTGTTCCCCGGGCCGACGACCTTCTCGACCGAGCTGATCGACTCGGTGCCGTAGGCGAGGGCGGCGATCGCCTGCGCCCCGCCGACGCTGTAGACCGCGTCGGCGCCGGCGGCCGAGATCGCGGCGAGCGTGACGGGGTTGATCCGTTCGGCGGGCGGGGTCGCCACCGCGACGTGCTCGACGCCGGCCACCGTCGCGGGAACGACCGTCATGATCGCGCTCGAGGGGTAGGCCGCGGTCCCGCCCGGGACGTACGCGCCGACGCGTTCGAGCGGGCGGAACCGCCGGCCGAGTTCGCGACCCCGACCGAACGCCTCGCGCCAGTCCTCGCGCACCTGTGCCTCGTGGAACGCCCGGACGTTCTCGATCGCCGCCTCGATCGCCTCCCGAAGCTCCTCGTCGATCGCCTCGTAGGCGCGTTCGGCGTCGACGGTCACGTCGAGGTTTCCGATCTCGACGCCGTCGAACTCGCGGCTGAACTCGCGTACCGCGACGTCGCCCTCGTCTCGGACGCGCTCGACGATCTCCCGGACGTCGCCACGGACGGCGTCGACCCCCGCGTCTCGCTCGAAGTAGGCCCGGCGCTCGTCCGGCGAGAGGTCGGCGATAGGACGGATATCCATGGCCGGGGTTCGTGCGGTCGGGAATAAACGGTGTCGGTCGTCGGATGCATTCCCATCGGTCTCGTTGACCTTCGTCCCGATCGACACGGCTGCTCGACTCGTGATGTCGTCCGGAACACTACCGGACGAGTTTCTACTAGTAGGCTCGGTGGTAGTGGAATCGAGAAAGAGTGCTCAAGTAACTCTTTCGTCCTTACGGCTTGCCGTCAAGTATACTAGATTCGATCAATTGGGTCTGTTCGAGGTGACGGTCAACCGTCGTGTTTGCCCACGACAGTACGGCTGGATTCTCACTCTCCACCAGACCCTGTGACTCACCCCTCTCGTCGCACAACCATAGATGAACTGTATCGTCTAGAACGAGTAGAACGAATGGAATCGGCTCTTCGGAGCGTCGTACATTTCCGGACTCTATTGCAATTTCGTTCCAACGTTTCTTCAGGTCACGTTCATACTGTAGATCGTCAAGATAGGTGCCGTCAAGAACACACTCTGCAGTGAGACGCTCTGAGACCACACCCTCGTGGATGGCTTCGACGTATCTGGGTGGTGCAGTCCGTGCAACACACCGGAAAAGATCGGCTTTCCGGAGTCGTTCAATTCCATAGTCGAACGGAGCTGTTGGATTCAACCCCGTCGGAGTTACGAACTGAGCATCTTCGAGGTGTTGGACCGTGAGGTCTGTTTCGTCAAGAGGGAGCAGATCGACCACCCCATCGAGTTTCTGAAGTATACTTACTGTATCGAGAAGCGCGACGAACTGCTTGATTACGAGGGTGCCCGCAGTCGTCAACTCGTAGAGCTGTCCGTTTCGTTCGATCCAACCCCTGTCTTCGAGTTCACTCAACGTTCGACTCAGCGTCGATCTCGGCGTATCGGTTGCCGCCGCCAGGTCTCGTCGATCTCGTGGACGCTCGTCGATGGCCCGCAAAATCACCACCCGGGTTTCTGATCGCGCCAGAAAGGCAATGTCGTCGATCGGAGAAACCATACGACAGCATTAACTTTAAGTCTAATAAATTGTATGGGCTCGGGAACCTCCTACAGTGTGGGAACCTTCCGAGGAATGCACTCATAATCCCACGACTTGTGCCTCGATAACATGGCCAGCAATAGGAAACAGTTCGCGAACACGCCTTGGGAGCTCTTCCGACGAACGGCAGAAAGCGTTCCTGAGAAAGAGGCAGTTATGGATACCCGCCGCGACTCACGATTTACCTACGAAGATCTATATGACCACAGCTGCGGGCTCATTGGGGCCTTGCGAGCGCGCGGCGTAGGTCGGGGTGATTCGTACGTGACTGTCCTGAAAAACGGCGTCGAGCAAACGAGTGCTATCCTCGCTCCGAGCGCA
>SKWB01000165.1 GCA_007129135.1 Halococcaceae archaeon
CAGAATACTTGGAGGCTCCTAGGAGCTGAATCTCGTCGCTCATATTAAGAAGCTCTCGAGCGTCTTCCGAGGAGATCTCGAATAATTTTCCGACGCCATTATTTCTCATTGAATCTAACATTTCAGCGTCTTTCCGGTCGATTCCTACCTCGAGATATTCATCAAGAGATGTACAATCTGTGATCTGCCTCTGCCTCCCCTGATCATTTTCGAGAAGAATCTTGAGTTGGTGACGCATTCGATTGACGCTCCGTTTCGGATTATCGCTCATAACCGTCTTTTTATACGTGGGCAATTAAGGCTATGGTATAATGCCCACCCCGGGCACTTCACTCCTGCTTCCAGAACTCCGGGACCGTCGCGTCTATCTGGAAGCCGTCGTTTCTCGCCGAGTCCGAGATCAATGTACGGAGGTCGCCGTCGCGAGAGAGCGGCCCCATCACGTTCGTCAGGAGCTTCTCGCGGTCGTCGACCCGGTAGAGCTCGAACCAGGCGTCGCCGTCGACGCTCGCGAGCACGACCGACTCGCGGGCGTCGGGGTGCATCGGCGAGTAGCCGAAGGGGATAATGCAGAGCTCGCGGCCGTCGTCTTCGCGGACGTGCCAGCGGCGGCGGGCGTACATCCGCATCTCGTGGTTGTGCTCCTCGTCGTGGATCTCGACGTGTCCCCGTCCGATGTCCTCGATCGACTCGGGGGCTTCGTTCGGGTCGTCCCGTGGAAAGCGCATGATGCCGTCGGGGTTGCCGTCGGTCCCGAAGACGACGTTGTTGCGGAAGGCCGCGACCTGCGTCGGCTGCTCCCTGATCCCGTACTCCTCTAAGTGATCCCAGCTGTCGCCCAGGTCGTCCGACCAGTAGATCTGGGCGTTGCCGCCGTCGCCGACGGTGACCCAGATGCGTTCGGCGAACGGGTCGTACTCGACGTCGTGGATGTGGTGGTTGGCCGCGTCCGCGGTCTGGAACTCCGCGCGGAGCACCTGCTCGAAGCTCTCGCCGCCGTCGGTCGAGAGGATCACCTCGTCGGGGTGGCGGTCGTTCTCGAAGTCCGAGCGGCCGTAGGAGCCGATCACGACGATATCCTCGTAGACAGAGTGACCGAAGCTCGCCGTCGTTCTCCCGTAGTCGAACTCGTAGACGGTGGTCGAGCCCTCCAGGTCCTCGTCGAGGAGTTCGATCCGGCCGGTCTCCTTGAACTCGTTCCCTCGCCCACCGACCCCACAGAGGATGCGCCCGGCGTCGGTGACCATCACCGACTGGATGATGTTCGAGTTGTAGCCCTCGCGCTGGTTCGCGAAGGAGTAGATCACCTCGTGGCTCTCCCACCAGTCCTCGCTCCTGAGGAGTCGGGGACCGCTCCGCCCGTACATGACCCCGTCGAGGTCGACCCAGAAGACGTGGCCGTTTCGCCGTTCGGCGTTGACCTCTAGCTGGTAGTCGGTGATGGGACGACCGTCGTGGTCGATCGGTTCGTCCCCCTCGAACTCCTCCTCCTCGGGGGTCTCGGTCTCCGTCGCGTCGTCGGACTCTTCGGGCGTCGGCTCGGGGGTCTCGGTCTCCGTGGCGTTCCCTCCGGGGACACCGCCATCGCTCCCCTCGACACACCCTGCGAGCGCGATGCAGCACGGACAGGCGGCCAGTCCGGATCCTGCGAGGAACTGTCTGCGATCCATACGCTACGAACCCCGGCAAAACACATAAGAATTCCGCACTTTACTAATAGTTTACATACTGGGATCGGATAATTCAATCCGTACGACGGCCCGAGGTGCCGTCCACACACGAACGATCCAAGGCATCGTTCGAGCAGAGAGGCTCGGTACCCGAGGGAGACGGCTCCTCCTCGGGGTCACGCTCGGCGGGTCACTGACACGCGCGCCGTCGGCACCCCACTGATCGGGACGATGGCGCGTAGGAGGACCGGTGGCGCGGGATCACACGGTACTGTGGATTGGTACCGTTCGACGGCCAGACACTTTTGTCGCTTCGCGTGGTAGGTTCGGCGGCCGAACATGACGAAGCGAACGCTTACCCGACGACGGTTCACGCTCGCAGCCGGCAGTGCCGCGGTCGTGGCTCTCGCGGGCTGTGCGGACGACGAGGAAACGGACGACGAGGAAACGGACGACGCGGAGGTCGACGACGATGCGGACGACGTTGACGCCGACGATGCCGAGGACGACGGCGTCGACGACGCGGACGACGAGGAAGAGGCCGACGACACCGAGGAGGAGGAGGACGACTTCGAGATCGAGGACGAGGAGGACGAGCCCCAGCTGATCATCCGCCTCGAAAACGAAGACGGCGAGCCGGTCTCGACCGGCGTCGAGGTCATGGTCGAGGAGCTCGACGGCGTGACCACCCACAACTTCAGCGAGGAGATCGTCGAGGGCGAGATCCAGCCGACGATGGTCGACGAGGGCGACCTCCTGATCACGGTCACGAGCACGGAGGACGAGTTCGAGGACCAGGAGGAGGAGGTCACCTTCGAGGGCGAGGACGAGGAGGTCGAGTTCGTCTTAGAGGGCGCGACTGGCGACGACGAGGCCGACGTCGACGAGGAAGAGGACGAAGAGGACGACGCCTGATACGGACTGCTGTACGCAGCGACCGGTCGGACCGACACCCGTCTCTCGATCCGAGCGGCGAACCGTGAGCGCGGTCCGCGACCCATAGCACCCCCTCGTGACACCGCCACTGTGGTACGAACAGCACGTCCGTGCCGGCTCGGTCGACGTCCGAAGGGTCAACGGCGAGAAACACAACCGGATCGATCTCGGATGGTAGATCGTTGACCGTCCGGTCGTGTGGCTGACCAGATCCGTTTTCCACGATGCGGGTGTACGTGCCTAGGCTCAACTCGTCGCAGAAGCGAATTAGTTGCATTCACAACACTTTTACCCCTCCTCGTAGTCTCACGAAAGGGGATCAGGGATGGGTGTCCCCGCGAGAGTCGTGGATGACAAAAGCCAGATTTCACTCACGGAGAAGAGACATACACAGCGAGCGGGTTGGTAGTGGGATTCTTCGATCGCTGATGATCGCGCTTATTGCGATCCAGCTGCTGGTCCTTCCGCCTACCATCTACATGGTGGCGCCGCGGCCTTGGATCCCACTGCTTAGCTTCGTCGCACCTGGGGTCGCGACGATCTACATCTGGGCACGGTACCGAGATGCGGAGTAGCGTAGCCACTACTCACCTCGTTTCCGAGGTAACCGTGGCTCTTTTAAAACCGCCCCGAGCGCGCGCCGATCGTGTCCTCCGCGTCGTCGACTGCCAAATCCTCGGCGAGAGGCTCCCCGACACGATCGAGGTCCACAGGATCACGCAGATTCTCGTCGGGCACTATCGGAACCTACGCAGGGACGTCGACGCCGCACTCGAGGAGGCCGTCGGCGAAGGCCGGCTCGTCCAGGTCGGCGGGCGCTACCGACTCCCAGAGTACGAGGGAGAGGGTAGGGAAGAGGTGGCGTGAACGGATCCTATCGTTTCACTTTCCAGAGAATATGCTCGCTGCACCCGATAGACCCGAGTCTCTATGATTTTCGATGGTACGGCTTGAGGACGACCCCAGTCACGTCCCGAGGACCTCCCGAGCGCGTCGCGGTCTCGTCGAGTGCCACACTTCTCTGGAGACGACGGTGAGTATCTCGGGCTTCACGACCGATCCGTGGACGTGCAGGGTGGCCTTCGGAAGCTCATCGTTTCCGATCGAAACCTCGAGTATTGGCAGGCTGAATACAGAGACTGAGCCTAGCAGAACCTCAGTATCGATTTCCTTGCTCGAGTGCTCTTCGGCCATAATCCAAGTCGCTACTATACCCTGATCGATCAGGCTCTCCCCTAAACGTTGGAACTCCGTATATATAGGTGTGATACGGGCCCAGACGCTCTCTCGAAAGGAGCGGGTGGGTAACGAGCTAGTGAGATCACGATGACACAGAGATCCGAAAAACCCGAAATCAAACGAGAACGGCTGGAGAACGCGGGTGAAGGCCTCGGGCGCCGGCCGTTCCTGGCGGGACTGGCGGTAGGAGGCGCTGCCCTCGTGTTGGGCGTGCCTGTCGTGAGTGGGTCTCACACTCCGGAACACCTCACCCTCCGTCTGGATCGAAAAACCACGTTCACCGAAATGAACCGCGGGTACGCCAAGCCCAGGGAGGATAGCGACGATGCGGTAGTCGATGACTACTACGCGGCGTGGGCGGATTACAGTCTGCGCCGGGACGAGTACGACGAGCAGGATCCCTACGCAGTCGCCAGCACCGAGACTGCCGTAGTGAAAGACCTCCGCACCCGTGCGTGGGTTGGCCGTCGATTCAAAGCCTCGGGTGCGAAGCCAACGCAGGTCGGCTTCACCGTCACCGGCTGGGCCGCTGCGACAACTGACACAGGTCCTATGGACAACGCGGTCGCAATCGTCCGAGTCAGACTGTACGACCTCACAACCAAGGAGTTCCTGAGAGAACGCCTGCTCAGAGAAGTCCGGTCCGAAAACGGAGCTAGCGACCGTCAGTACGGGACCTACCGACGGACGTTCAAACCGGTGCTGACCCCCGGACACACCTACACCCTATACGTCGAGACGCGGGCCAGGTCATCCAGAAAGCGTAGCTACGTCGATGGCAACCCCACGTACCTCTGCGATGCATACGCTATCGGCGACATAAAGTCCATAACGGCTACCCCGATCAGCGGGTGATCGGTGTTCGATTTTCGTAGTATAGACTCGTTCTAATCAACACGATACTCCGACCAGCCTCTCGGCTTTGGTAGAACGACTGGCGGTCAGTGCG
>SKWB01000167.1 GCA_007129135.1 Halococcaceae archaeon
CTGCGTGACCGCGAGCAGGCGGTAGGCGAACTGTCCGTTCAGGTCGAGGCGACAGGCGAACGGGACGCTGTAGGCGAGGTTCACCGCGAACGGCGTGTTGCCCGTCGCGAAGCTCGCCGTGTGTGCCCGTTCGGCGCGCATCGCCTCGACCGCCGCCGCGTAGGAGTCGACGTGGACCCACTCGACGTCGATCCCCGTCTCGGCCTCGACCTCGTCGAACAGCGGCTGGATCATGTCGTCGAACGCCGCCTCGTCCTCCTCTCCGGGGCTCTCGAGGTGGAGGAGCGTGTCGGGTTCGAGCCACTCGTCCTCGTCCTCCGGTGGCTCCCTCGCTGGCTCGCCGTAGACCGGTTCGTCCCGGCCCCGGTCCATCATCTCCTCTAAGTCCTCGGGGAACCCGCGCATGTAGTTCGCGTCGACGACCGGCCCGCCGAGGTAGTTCGTGCTCTCCCACTCCGGGTTCTCGGGGTCGAACTCCTCGGAGAGCATGTCGTCGCCGGAATCGGAGACCTCTTCGCCGTCGTCGGACGCGTCGTCACCGCCCGCATCGTCTCCGTCGTCACCGTCGAGACCGGCACCCGCCTGTTCCGCCTCGCCCTCCTCGGCGTCGTCGTCCAGACAGCCGGCCAGTCCGATGACGCCGCCGGTGATCGCCACGCCAGTGCCACGCAGTACGGTTCGCCGTGTTCGGCTCTCCCTCATCGTCCGAGTGGACGGACGACTTCACTAAATAAATTCCGATTAAAATATATATTGAAGGAAGTGACGCGGCAGAGACGTTCGTAGCTCCAAATCCGGTTACATGAGGGTACCGATCGGTATATGGATCTATCGAGGGACGGAAGCGTTCCGAATTTCAAGGACCGAGGTATATTTTATATAGTTCTCCGATCGGGGAGGTCTCGACCGTCCTCGTCGAGGATCTCGAGACCGCGACGGTCTCGACTCGCCGGCCCCACGCAGAGCTCCGTATCAGTACTCGGAGAGTGCGCCGAAGCGGACGATCTCCGCGTAGTCGAGGAAGAGCCCGTCCACGCCGGCGTCGATCAGCCGTTCGACCTCGTACCACTCGTTGATCGTCCAGACGTTCACCGGCACGTCCCGGTCGTGCGCCTCGGCGACGATGTCGATCTCCGAGAACGACTCGTCGTCGAAGAAGGGCGTCCCGAGGATCATCGACAGCGGCGGGTTGATCGCCTCGCAGTCGTACTCGTCGGTGACGTCGAGGCCCTCTTCGATCGACTCCGAGAGCAGGTACGCCGCCGGAATCTCCGGATCGATCTCCCGCACCGTCGCGAGCGCACCCTCCCAGAACGTCGAGAGCAGCAGCTCGTTTCCGTACTCCGTCGCGACGTCGATCACCGTCTCGAGCCACGCCCACTCCTCGCGCTCGCTACTCGGATCGTCGACACGACCGAACTCGACGTCCGGGGAGCCGTTCTTGATGTCGATGTTCACCCCGACGTCGTCCGGAATGACCTCCATCGACTCCGCGAGCGAGGGGACGGTCTGCCCGCTCTCGAGCACCTCGGCGGCGAAGGCGGTCTCCGCCGGCGTCTCGTAGAGCACTCCGTCGGTGTCGGTGAGGTCCGAGAGCTCCTCGTCGTGGAAGACGGCTATCTCGCCGTCGCAGGTCGGAAAGACGTCGAGTTCGATCCAGTCGGCCGCCCGGCGGTCGCTCGCGTCGTCTCCGTCGCCGATCACCGACTGTTCGAACGCCGCGACCGTGTTCTCGGGATAGGTGTCGGCGAACCCGCGATGGGCGATCACCGTCGCCCGGTGGTTTCGATTCGTCTCGTCGGTCGAGTCACCCTCGTCCGCGCTCGCGGACGTCGAGCCGATCGTCGCGCCGGCCGCGGCCGCTCCCACGCCTCCGATGAACTGTCGCCGGTTGAGCATGCTTACTGGTGCTGGCATCGCAATCAACGGATCGAGTCAAGAATAGAAGTATCTCGCTATGATAAATACGTACGATGTCGTATTAGACCAACGCACTATGGAGGGCTCTTCGACCCGTCGCACCCCGGCGAACTCGGAATCGAACCTGCGAGCCTCGACTACGCCGTCACCTTCCAGGTCGTACTGGAGGAGTAGCCCCACTTCTCGACGCTGACGTCGAACTCGCCGTTCGCGATGGCGGTCATGTTCGTCCCGACCTCCTTCGCGCTCAGCCCGAGCTCCTCGCCGATCAGTCGGGATTTGAAGTAGGTGCGCGTGCCGGCGCGTTCGCTGAGGTACCGGAGGATGCGGCGTTGCTTCTCGGTGAGCGAGTGGGGCGGCTGGGCGGTGGCGCTCATACCTGTAGTCACGGCGGTTACACCTAAAGGGGATTTGGTACACCCGCGTAACACGGTTCCCTCTTGCGGTTTTCCCCCGCTATCGGACGAGACAGCGGCCGGAGAGCCCCCCGGTTGGTACGCGAGGGTAACGGGTCAGAAGGTACTTACTCCGAGCGGGTTCAGATAGCTCCAATGGGTCCGCCCGTGAGCGTCGTCCTCCCCGCGTTCGACGAGGAGGCGACGCTCGAGTCGACCGTTCGGCGGACGATCGAGGCCTGCGAGGCGTTCCTCCCGTCGTTCGAGGTGCTCGTCGCCGAGGACGGCTGTTCGGATCGGACGCCCGAGATCGCCGCCCGCCTCGCCCGCGAGGACCCCCGGGTCCGACACGTCCACAGCGACGAGCGGCTCGGCCGGGGGCGAGCGCTCTGTCGGGCCTTTCGGGAGGCGGAGGGCGAGGTGCTCGTCTACTTCGACGCCGACCTCGCGACCGATCTCAGGTACCTGAAACCGCTCGTCGAGAGCGTCCGGTCGGGGGAGTACGACGTAGCGACCGGCTCGCGGCTCCTTCCGGGCTCCGAGGCCGACCGCCCCCTCTCGCGAGGGGTCGCGAGCCGGGTCTACAACGGGCTCGTGAGGGTCGGCCTGCGCTCGGACCTCAGGGACCACCAGTGCGGGTTCAAAGCGTTCGACCGCGAGGCGCTTCACTCGCTGCTCCCCGAGGTAGAGGACGGACACTGGTTCTGGGACACCGAGGTGCTGGTCCGCGCACAGCGCCGCGGCTACCGGATCAGGGAGCTCTCGGTCGAGTGGACCCCGGGCGAGGGGACCACAGTCGACCCGGTTCGGGACGTCCTCGGGATGGGAGGGGCGCTCGGTCGGACCTGGTGGGAGCTCTCGGTCCGCCCGCGACTCACGACGCGGGTGAGCCTCGCGGCGGGCCTCGCCCTCGTGGTACTCGCGCTTGTCGTCACCGCACGGTACGTCGATCTCGGGGAGGTAGCGAGCGAGCTGCGTGCGGTCGACCCGGCCCTCGTCGCGACCGCAGCGGCCGTCTACCTCCTCTCGTGGCCGCTCCGCGGGCTGAGATACCGGGACGTGCTCGCCGAACTCGGCCACGACGAGGGGGTGGGCTTTCTCACCGGGGCGGTCTTCCTGAGCCAGACCGCGAACGTCGCGCTCCCCGCACGGGCGGGCGACGCGGTCCGAGCCTACATCGTGAAGGTCAGACGGGGTGTGGCCTATCCGACGGGCGCCGCCTCCCTCGCGGTGGAACGCCTCTTCGACACCCTCACGATCGCGGTGCTCGCCTGCGTCGCCTTCCTCGTGCTGACGGTCGGCGGGACGGCGAGTTCGGGAGCGCTCGCGGCCGACCTCTCCGCGGGAGGCTCTGTCACGGAGAGCGGGCGCGTGGGCGTCATCGCGGCGGCCGTCGTCAGCGGTCTCGCCGTCGTGCTCTCTCTGGTGATCGTCGCGAGCGCTCGCTCCGACCGCCGGTTCGCGCGACCGGCACTCGCCCGGGCGAGCGACGATACGTACGCCGAGGCCCTCACCCGGGTGGTAGAGCGCTTCGCCGGCGACGTGCAGGTGATCGCGAGAGCGCCCGGAGCCTCCGCGAGGATCGCCGTGGCGAGCGTGTCGATCTGGGCGATCGACGTGATCGCGGCGGCGCTGATACTCCTGTCGTTCGGGGTGGATGCGACACCCCCCGCGCTCCTCGGCGTCTGTACGCTCGCCGTCTGTGTCGGGAACCTCGCGAAGGTGCTCCCGCTCTCGCCCGGAGGGATCGGGCTCTACGAGGGGGCGTTCACCGTACTGGTGGTCGCGCTCCTCCCGGTGAGCGTTCCGATCGCCCTCGGCGCGGCACTCCTCGACCACCTGATGAAGAACCTCGTGACGGTCGCTGGCGGCGCGGTGGCGATGCTCGCGCTCAACGTCTCGCTCTCGACGGCGATCGAAGAAGGCGGCGAGGAACGCGTCGGCGTCGACCACTGACGCGGGGGAAACCGGCAGGGTAACCACATATTAACCTTTCGAGTGAGGAGTGCCGGTCGCCCGAATCAGCGGGTTTGTTCGGGGTTGGGACACCGCGGTCCGAAACGCTTAAATTCTTTTCGGACTAACGTTCGATCAGCGATAGCTCACCGAGTCCCGGTGCCCGGACTCGGTCGCCCTCCCCTCGATTCCATAATGACAGACTCCAACATCAGAACCCGCGAACGAGACGAAGATGAGCGCGTCGACGAGGACCACGGCTGCCCCGAGTGTAGCGGTCACCTCGTCTCCGACGAGGAACACGGCGAGACGGTCTGTGGCGACTGTGGCCTCGTCGTCGAGGCCGACTCCGTCGACCGCGGCCCGGAGTGGCGCGCCTTCGACGCCCGGGAGAAAGACCAGAAGTCCAGGGTCGGAGCCCCGACGACGAACACGATGCACGACAAGGGGCTCTCGACGAACATCGACTGGCGGAACAAGGACGCCTACGGCAACGCGCTGGGCTCGCGCCAGCGCCAGAAGATGCAGCGGCTCCGGAAGTGGAACGAACGGTTCAGGACCCGTGACTCGAAGGAGCGGAACCTGAAACAGGCCCTCGGCGAGATCGACCGGATGGCGTCGGCGCTCGGCCTCCCGACGAACGTCAGGGAGACCGCCTCGGTGATCTACCGGCGTGCGCTCAACGAGGACCTCCTCCCGGGACGATCGATCGAGGGCGTCGCCACCGCGAGCGTCTACGCCGCCGCCCGCCAAGCCGGTGTCCCCCGGTCGCTCGACGAGATCGCGGACGTCAGCCGGGTTGAAAAGAGCGAGATCGCCCGCACGTACCGCTACGTCGTCCGCGAGCTCGGCCTCGAGGTGAAACCCGCCGACCCCGAACAGTACGTCCCGCGGTTCGCGAGCGGCCTCGGCCTCTCCGACGAGGCGGAGGGCCGCGCCCGTGACCTGCTCCGCAACGCGAAGGAGAAGGGCGTCCACTCCGGGAAGTCCCCGGTCGGCCTGGCCGCGGCGGCCGTCTACGCCGCCGCGCTGCTCACCAACGAGAAGACCACGCAGGCGGCGGTGAGCGAGGTCGCCGACATCAGCGAAGTGACGATCAGGAACCGCTATCACGAACTGCTCGAAGCCGAAGACAGCATCGTCGTCTGAGGGGGCTCCCTTCTCGAGACCGTATCGACCCGGAGAGCGCTCGCTCAGTCGTCTTCGTCCGAGTCGTCGGCGTCCGTCTCGGGGTCGTCTCCTTCTCCGTCGTCTCCGTCCTCGGTCAGTTCCTCCTCGTCGTCCTCGTCTTCGTCGTCGGGGTCGTCGTCCTCGTCGTCCTCGCCGCCTTCCTCGTCCGTCTCGAGCTCCTCCTCGTCGTCCGCGGGGGGTTCCTCGCCCTCGGCGGGCTCTTCGGCCGGCATCTCTCCGATCTCGTCGAAGACCTCCCGGGGAACGAGCGCGCCGACCGTCTCGAGCGAGAGCAGCCCGATCAGTTCGGCGGGGTCGCCGGTGAGGAGGTACGCGCCGAACTCCGCGACCGAGTCCTCGATGGTGACGTCGGTCTCCGATTCGAGCGACCCCTCGAACGACTCCGCCGCATCCGCGATGAGCTCCTGTTGGCGCTCCTGGAACTCCGCCTGCGCCTCCATCTGGTCGATCTCCTCGTTCTCGACCTGCTCCATGATCTCGGCTTCGAGTTCGGCGAGCGCCTCGTCGTCCGGTTCGACGGCCGCGGTGACGGTCGCCTCCCCCGAAGGGACCTCGACTGACTCCGTCTCGTCGCCGCCGAGAGCACCCTGGAGGTCGGCGCAACCGGCCAGCACGACCGCCGAGCTTCCCGCGGCGAGCTCCATGAACCGTCGTCTGCCGGACAGTGACTCGTCCATTCGATTCCGGCTACGGGACCGAGAGACAAAAACGACCGGAACCGTTTTTCACGTCCCGTGCGGACCTCTCGCATGAGACTTCACTTCGAGTCGTTCGCGCTCGCCGCGGCGACCGGCGACCTGGCCGACGAACCCGCCGCCCGCGAACACGCCCACTGCGTCGAGTTCCGGATGGACCTCGCGGAGGAGCCGCTCGACGCGCTGGCCGCCTACGACGGGGAACTCCCGCTGATCGCGACCAACCGCGCCGCGTGGGAGGGCGGGGAGGCGAGCGACGACGGACGGCTCGACGCGCTGGCGGAGGCGGTGAGACACGAAGCCGTCGGCGCGGTCGACATCGAACTGGAGAGCCTCCGACGGGGTGACGCCAACCCGCTGCTCGACGCCGCCCGCGACCGGGAGGCGAGCGTGATCGCCTCCGTCCACGACTTCGAGGGGACGCCCTCGACCATGGAGCTGCGCGAGCTCCTCTCCGAGGCGCTCGCCTACGGCGACGTGGGAAAGCTCGCCGTCACCGCCGAGGGGAGGGCGGACGTCCTCTCACTGCTCTCGCTGACCCACGAGCTCTCGTCGGAGGGGCCGATCGCCACGATGGCGATGGGTGAGGCGGGACGGCACTCGAGAGCGGTCGCGCCGCTCTACGGCTCGCGGATCGGCTACGCGCCCGTGCGCCCCGAGGAGGCGACCGCGCCGGGGCAGTACGACTTAGCGACGCTGTCGGGGCTGGTCGAGCGGTTGCGGTAGTTTTGGTGCAGCTTTTGCGAGGGAGCAGCGACCGAGTAAAAGCTGCGGCGGGAGGACTTAGCGACGCTGGCGGGGCTGGTCGAGCGGTTGCGGTAGTCTCGTGCAGCTTTTGCGAGGAGCAGCAGGAGGTCCACCAATACGGTTTTTATCGGACGGCGAGAGCACACGGTATGCCGAGTGCGTCGCTCGAAACGTTGTTGGAGCGCAACAGGAGACACGAGGAGGAGCTTCCCGAGGGGCACTTTCAGGGGGTACGGGCCGGACAGGAGCCCGCGGCGGTCGCGGTCTGCTGTTCGGACTCGCGCGTCTCCCAGGAGGGGATGTGGTCGGTCGAGGAGCCGGGCTGGCTGTTCACCCCGAGCACGATCGGAAACCTCGTCTGGGACCGCTGTGACGGCGAACTCGCCGTCGACGGGAACGTGCTCTACCCGATCAGACACACGGAGACGCGGACGACGGTCGTCGTCGGCCACACCGGCTGTGGAGCGATCACCGCCGCCTACCGCGTCGCCCGGGGCGAATCGGGCGAGGAGCCGCCGGGGATCGCGCGGCGGGTCGACCTGCTCGTCCCGACCGTCGAACGCGCGCTCTCAGCGGGCGTCGTCGATCCCGGGCTGCTGGAGAGCGAGGCCGTGAACCGGCTCGTCGAGTACCACGTCCGCGAGGCGGTCGCGTTCCTCGGGGACGCACCGGAGGTCCCAGACGAGGAGGAGATCTACGGTTTCGTCTACGACTTCCAGGAGGTCTACGGCGAGGTCTCGGGCCGGGCGTATCTCGTGAGCGCGAACGGCGAGACCGACGCGGAGACGCTCCGTGGGCTGGTCCCCGAGGGGTTCGAGGGCTGGGTCGGCACGCTGCTCTAGTCGCCCATCGAGGCGGGCACCGTCGGGACGACCGGAAGGCGCTTCGTGAGGAGGTACGCCGACTTCTTGGCCGCCCCTTTCGCGTACTGGCGGGTGCTCTTGTGGACCGGCGTTCGCTTGCCCTTTATAATGGTGTCCCCCGCACGGAGCGCGTCGACGAGCATCCCGGCGTCCACCTCGGTCGCGTCGCTCGCCCCCTCGATCGTCACCTCGGTGTACGCCCGGCCGACGTTCGGGAGGGTGTGGGCGTCGCTCGCGCCGACTTTCGGGTAGTCACGGCGTTCGGCGAACGTATCGGCTCGCCGGTTCCTGTAGCCGGTGAAGAGCATCGAGTTGTAGACCTCGACGGCGTCACAGTCCCCGATGAACCGCTTTCTGACCCCGTGTCGGCTCCGCTGGAAGGGATGCGGGACGACCGCCGCCCCGCCGAGGTCCCGCACGATCCGGACGGTCTCGTCGAACGGCTCCCCTCTGGGTGGCCGCTCCTCGACCCCGATCGCCAGCAGGTGGCCGCGGGCGGTCGAGACCTCGACGCCGGGGACGCCGATCAGGCCGAACTCGGGGGCGATCTCGGCGGCGTAGAGCGACTCGTCGATCTCGTCGTGGTCGGTGATCACCACGCAGTCGAGGCCGATGTCGCTCGCGTGTTCGAGGACGAGTTCGACCGGTTCGCGGCCGTCGTACGACCCCTCGGAGTGGACGTGCGGGTCGACGGTGACGGTGACTGTACTGGACATCGTTTATTTTCCTCCGAGGAGACGGCGCGGCGGCCGACGTGAACACCGTTACTTGAGTGACAGTACGACACCGGCCGGCATAAGCGCTTCCGCCGGAGAACTACGACCAGTCGGCGAGGTTCTCGCCCTGGTAGGATCCCGTGTAGGTGCCCGAGTGCTCGGCCTCGGTGAGCACGAGCTGGGCGATCCGTGCCCCGCGCTCGATCTCGATGTCGGTGTGGACCTGGAGCAGCCCTTCACCCCTCCCTTCGTAGCCGGCGTCCCAGACCGCGGTGTTCAGCATACAGCCGTTTCGCAGGAGCGACGAGCGGGGATAGAGGAAGCCGACGTGCTCTTCGGGGATCGAGACCGCCTCGGCGTAGCGGACGACGTAGCCCCCCGGTGGGAGGTAGTAGGTGTCCGGAACGGCCTCGCCGACCACCTCGGTGGCGATCTCCTGGCGCTCGCCGATCTCCTTGTCCTCCCGGCCGATCCGACCGGGTTCGAGCGGCTCGAAGACGCCGTCGAGCGTGAGGTCGACGCCGTTGGGCTGGACCTGTTCTTCTGCTACCGGTTCGACGTGGTCGGCCACGAACCTCCCGTCGCGGAACATAGCCGGACCTCTCCGGTCCGGGGCTAAACGGTATCGGATCCAGCCGGGTGTGCGACCGGCTACCGTTTCCGGTCGTGGGTGCAAGAATTGCCACTCCGTCGGCGTGTTTATTCGCGTTTACGATAGTAAAATACGCGGGATTTATACGCGAGCGTGGCCCATTCTCCGACGATATGGGACAGACCGTAGCGGAAAAAATCCTCTCGGATCACCTCGTCGAAGGTGAGCTCGCCACGGGCGAGGAGATCGGCATCGAGATCGACCAGGTCCTCTCCCAGGACACCACGGGGACGATGGTCTGGCTGCAGTTCGAGGCGCTCGATCTGGACGAGGTCCAGACCGAACTCGCCGCGCAGTACTGTGACCACCAGACCTACCAGTTCGACTTCAAGAACACCGACGACCACCGCTTCCTCCGGTCCGCGGCCGGGACGTTCGGCGCGCACTTCTCCCGGCCCGGCAACGGCATCTGCCACCAGGTCCACAAGGAGAACTTCGCCGCGCCCGGCAAGACGCTCCTCGGGGCCGACAGCCACACCCCGACGCCGGGCGGCCTCGGCCAGCTCGCGATCGGTGCCGGTGGCCTCGACATCGCCGTCGCGATGGGCGGCGGCGCCTACTACATCGACATGCCGGAGATCGTCGAGATCCGTCTCGAGGGCGAACTGCCCGAGTGGGCGACCGCGAAGGACATCGCGCTCCACCTGCTGGGCGAGCTCACCGTCAAGGGCGGCGTCGGCAAGATCTTCGAGTACACCGGCCCCGGCGTCGAGAACCTCTCGGTGCCCGAACGGACGACGATCACCAACCTCGGCACCGAACTCGGCGCGACGAGTTCGATCTTCCCGACCGACGAGCGGACGAAGGAGTTCCTCGCGAAGCTCGGCCGCGAGGACGTCTACGTCGACCTCCAGCCCGACGACGACGCCGAGTACGACGAGACGATCACGATCGACCTCTCGGAGCTCGAGCCGCTGATCGCCGAACCCTCGATGCCCGACAACATCGTCCCGGTGCGCGAGGTCGCCGGCACGCCCGTCGACCAGGTGATCATCGGCTCCTGTACGAACGGCGCCTACGAGGACATCCTGCCCGCGGCGAAGATGTTGGAGGGCCGTGAGATCGCGAAGACGACCGACATGATCGTCGCGCCCGCCTCGAAACAGGCAAGCGAGATGCTCGCCCGGGAGGGCTGGACCGCGGAGATGATGGCCGCCGGCGTCAACTTCTCCGAGGCGACCTGTGGCCCCTGCATCGGCATCGGCCACGTCCCCGGCAGCGACTCCGTCTCGCTGCGTACGTTCAACCGTAACTTCGAGGGGCGGTCGGGAATCGAGGACGACTCGGTCTTCCTCTGCTCGCCCGAGGTCGCAACCGCCGCGGCGCTCGCCGGCGAGATCGTCGACCCGCGGGACCTCGCCGACGAGCTCGGCGACCTGGAGGACCCCGGCCTCGAGATGCCCGAGACCTACGACGGCTCGAAGGCCGACCTCATCCCGCCGAACGAGGCGGTCGACGACGGCCTCATCAAGGGTCCGAACATCGGCGACGTCCCCCTCAGGGAGCCGCTGGGCTCGCATATCGGCGGCGAGGCGCTGCTCAAGATGGAGGACAACATCACGACCGACCACATCATCCCGGCGAGTTCGGACATCCTGATGTACCGCTCGAACATCGAGAAGCTCTCGGAGTTCACCCTCTCGCGGGTGGACAGCACCTTCTCCGAGCGGGCGCTGGAGGCCGGAAACGGCGTGCTGGTCGCCGGCGAGAACTACGGCCAGGGCTCCTCGCGAGAGCACGCCGCGCTCTGTCCGATGTACCTCGGGATCGAGGCGGTGTTCGCCGAGAGCTTCGCCCGGATCCACAAGGCGAACCTCTTCAACTTCGGGATCGTCCCGTACACGATCGACTCGGAGACCTACGAGCGGATCGAGCAGAGCGATACGATCGAGGTCGTCGACGACGTCGCCGAGGGGATCGCCTCCGGCCAGAAGGAGTTCACCATCCGTGTGAACGACGACTGGGAAGCGACGGCGCACCTGAGCGCCAGCCCGCGCGAGCGGGACATCGTCGCCGCCGGCGGGAAGCTGACCTACACGAAACAGCAGGCCGAGGGTGGAAGCGGTGCGGCTCCGGCCGACGACTGAACGCGAGCGACCCGAGCACCGCGAGGGGCGCTCTCACGCGGTCTCGGCTGGATAAGCCGACGACTGAACGGGGAGGAGACGGAGTCGACTCCCTGCGGTCTCGGCCGGCTGACCGACGACTGATCGGCGGTGAACGAGCCTGTCTGCAGGTGACTGCAGACGCCTTTTGCGGCGGAGAGCCGTTCCGTACGACAGCGATGGCCAGTACCCCACGGACACAGCCGGAAGACGGTGACGAGGGAAAGGACGTCCGCAGCACGGACGGCGAGACGATCGGCGTCGTCTCGGCGGTCGAAGCGGGCACGCTCTACATCGACGTCGACCCCGGCATCGTCGAGTCGGTCACGTCGCGTCTCGGGTGGGGCAGCGAGGAGGGATCGAAACCGGTCCCCGACGGCCGGATCGAACGGATCGACGAGGGCGCGGTCGTGATCCGTACCACCGAGGAGGTCGAAGCCGAGCACGGCGACGACGCGGGGACGCCGGTCGAGGAGCTCACCGGCGGCGGGAGCGACGCGACCGGGCCGGCCGGAAAGTACGAGGACGCGGAGCCGGGCGAACAGATAGAGGAGCCGGATCCGACCGGGATGGAGGATCCCGGGTCGGGCGTGCCGGGAACCGGCGACCCCGGTCGGGTCGACCCGGAGGATCCGGAGCTCGAGGACGACCGGCCCGATTCCGAGGACGGTGCGCGGCCCGAGGAGCCGGGGGGACCCGGCGGGGCGACCGACGACACGTAGCGGAGCCCGAGACGTTTTGATCGGCCGAGTCCTATCGCGGGCCGTGACGACGGCTTCGCCGGTGTCGGTCGAGCGGGCCACCCGCGCCGACCTGCTCTCCGTCTATCGGATCGAGAGCGCTTCGTTCGCCGAGCCGTGGCCCTACGCCGCGTTCGAGCGCTTTCTCTCCGAGCCCGGGTTTCTCGTCGCGCGGCAGGGCGATGGGGTCGTCGGCTACGTGATCGCCGACAGTGTGCCGAACCACGGCCGGCCGATCGGTCACGTGAAGGACATCGCGGTCCACCCCGACCACCGAGGACGGGGGGTCGGCCGGGACCTGCTCGCCCGGGCGCTCGGCGCGCTCGCGGCCGCGGGCTGTGCGCGGGTGAAACTCGAGGTCCGTGCGGGAAACGCCGAGGCGATCCGGCTCTATCGCCGCTTCGGCTTCGAGGCCCAGCGTCAGGTCCCCGGCTACTACCAGGACGGCGAGACGGCGATCGTGATGGTCTGTGCGCTCGGCCGCTGACCCCGATCTCGCACCTCCTTTTCGAACCGAAACCGACATACGACACAGCCGCGAGCGCAAGTCATGGGAACACTACCCACGGAACTCGTCGGCGCGGCCTACACGAGCACGAGAGGGCTCGATCTGATCGAATCGCTGGTCGACCTCGGGAGCCGGATGCCGGGCACCGAGGGGGAGACGGAGGCGGCAGCGCTGCTCGCGGAGCGCTTCGAAGGGAACGGGCTGGGCGAGGTCGAGACGACCGCGTTCCCGATCCCCGGCTGGTGGCGTGGCGAGAGCAGCCTCTCGGTCGGTGACCGCCGGTTCGACGCACCGAACGAACTCGTCGCGCTGCCGGGGACGCCAGCGGGCGAGGTGCGCGGCGAACTCGTCGACGTGGGCGACGGCCTCCCGGAGGAGTTCGAGGGACGAGAGCTCGACGGGAAGCTCGTGATGGCGTCGAGTCTCACCCCAGACGACTACGGCCGGTGGGTGCATCGCGGCGAGAAGTACGCCTGGGCTGCCGAGGCGGGCGCGGCGGGCTTCGTCTTCCGAAACCACGTCGAGGGCTGTCTCCCCCCGACCGGCGACGTCGGTACGAGAACCGGCCCGGGGCCGATCCCCGCGGTCGGCGTCTCGAAGGAACTGGGGAGTCGGCTCGTCCGCTTCTGCGAGCGGGAGTCGGTCGAGACGAGCCTCTCCGTGGAGTGTCGGAACGAACCGACCCGCTCCCGGACGGTCGAGGGCGTCGTCGGCCCCGACACCGAAGAGGAGGTGCTCGTGACCGCGCACATCGACGCGCACGACGTGGGCGAGGGGGCGAACGACAACGGTGCGGGCTGTGCGCTCGTGAGCGAGGTGGGACGGCTGCTCGCGGGGATGGAAGCGGACCTGGAGACGAGGGTCAGACTCGTCACCTTCGGCGCGGAGGAGACCGGCCTCTACGGGGCGTACCACTGGACACACACCCGCGATCTGGAGACCGTGAAGTGCGTGCTCAACCTCGACGGCGCGGGCTACTCCCGGAACCTGGCGATCTACACCCACGGCTTCGACGCGATCGGCGAGGCGTTCGACGAGGTTTCCGAGGAGTTCGACGCGCCGATCCACGTCAGTTCGGGCATCAGGCCGCACAGCGACCACTGGCCGTTCGTCCAGCGTGGCGTCCCCGGCGCACAGGGTCGCGCGCTCGCGGGCGAGAGCGGCCGCGGCTGGGGCCACACCCACGCCGATACGCTCGACAAACTCGACGGCCGCGACCTCCGCGACCTGACCGTGCTGCTCGCCGCGGGGACCGTGAAGCTCGCGGAGGAGGGGCGGGAGATCGCTCGGAAGGGAAGCGAGGAGATCAGGGAGGCCACCGAGGAGGGCGGGTTCAACGTCGGGATGAAGGCGGTCGGGAGCTGGCCGTGGGCCGAGGAGGAGAAGGAGTGGCCGTGGAGCGGGTGAATCGGACGACCGGGAGGCCAAACGCTTTGTGAGGGAGGCGGCTCTCCCCGCTATGAGCAGCGAAGCGCTTTCGCGGATCCGGCGCGACCTCCACGCCCACCCCGAACGGGGCTGGTGCGAGTTCCGGACGAGTTCGCTCGTCGCCGACCGACTCGACGAACTGGGCTTCGAGGTACGGGTCGGCCCGGACGTGGTGGACCCGACGACCGAAGCGCGGCGACCCGAGCCGGCGGAGCTCGAACGCGCCGCACAGCGGGCGGTCGGCGAGGGCGCGGACCCCGATCTGGTCGAGCGGATGGCGGGCGGGCTCACCGGCGTCGTCGGGAGCCTGGAGCGGGGTGGTGGTCCCACGGTCGGGGTCCGCGTCGACATGGACGCGCTGCCGGTCGAGGAGGCCCAGGACGATCACCTCCCGGCGGACGAGGGGTTCCGGTCGACCCACGCGGGCGAGATGCACGCCTGTGCCCACGACGGGCACACGGCGATCGGACTCGGTCTGGCGGAGCGGGTGGCCTCGGACGAGGGCTTCGACGGAACGCTCAAACTGTTCTTCCAGCCCGCCGAGGAGGGCCTCGGCGGCGGGCGGGCGATGGCGGCCGGGGGGGAACTCGACGACGTAGACGCGTTCGTCGCGATCCACCTGGGGCTCGGCGTACCGACCGGGACGGTGGTCTCCGGTGTGGAGTTCCTCACCGCGGGCGCGATGGACGTGACCTTCGGGGGGAGATCGGCGCACGCCGCCGCAGCCCCGGAGGAGGGCGCGAGCGCGCTGCACGCCGCG
Organism: Halococcaceae archaeon; assembly: GCA_007129135.1. GTDB lineage: Archaea > Halobacteriota > Halobacteria > Halobacteriales > Halalkalicoccaceae > Natronorarus. The sequence continues at coordinate 14,677 of SKWB01000167.1, forward strand.
GCGAGCGCGACCTGTGCGATCCAGGCGATCCCCAGACACTCGGAGGGCATCACGCGGGTGAACGTCGGCCGGCTCGACGCGGGCACCGCGAGCAACGTGATCCCCGAGCGCGCGGTGATGGAGGTCGAGGTCCGCGGCGAGAGCGACGCCCTCTACGAGTACGCACGAGAGCGAGCGATCAGGGCGATCGAGGGGGCCGCACACACCCACGGCGTCTCCGCGGAGATCGAGCGACGCGCACGGGCGGTCTCGGTGCCGCACCGACCGGCGTTCGCCGAGCGCGTCGCCGAGGTCGTTTCAGTGATAGAAACCGTCGAGCACGTCGAGTCCCACCGGCTCGTCAGCGGGAGCGAGGACGCCTGTTTCCTCCAGCGACGGGTGCGAGACCACGGCGGGGAGGCGACCTACGTCGTCGTGGGCGCGGACCTGGCGGGACCGCACCACGCCGGGACGTTCGACTTCGACGAGCGGGCGCTGTCGATCGGCGTCGACGCGCTCGCCCGGGTAGCCAGGGAGATCGCGAGCGAGGGCGTCGAGGGGTAGGCGAGCGACCGCGAGAGGGAGAGAGCCGTGCCGGAGGGCATACCGTTTAGCTCGGCTGCCGCGAGGAACGTGTATGCACACGGGAGCGGACCTCTTCGTCGAGACGCTGGAGAGCTACGGGGTCACCCACCTCTTCGGGAACCCGGGGACGACGGAACTCCCGATCTCCGAGCGCGTCGGCGAGAGCTCGATCGAGTACGTACTGGCGCTGCACGAGGACGTCGCGGTCGGGGCGGCCGCGGGCTACGCGAGCGCACGGCGGTACCACGCCCACGAGGACGGCGAGGTGCTACCGCTGGGCGTCGCGAACGTCCACGTCGCACCGGGGCTCGCCCACGGGCTGGGAAACCTCCACGGCGCGAGCTACACCGGTGCACCGCTGCTCCTCACGGCGGGGAACTACAGCACCGACTTCCAGCACGAGGAGCCGATACTCACGGGTGATCTCGTCCGGATGGCCGAGCCGTTCACGAAGTGGGCCGCGGAGGTGAAACACGTCGACGCGCTCGCGACGATGCTCCGGCGAGCGGTTCGCGTCGCGCTCACCCCGCCGACGGGGCCCGTCTTCCTCGCGCTGCCGCTCGACGTCGCCCTCGCCGAGACCGATCGGGAGCCGGAGCGACTGGGCGAGATTCCAGTGGCTGGACGGGGGGACGAGGGGGCGATCGAGCGATCCGCCGAGGCGGTCGCGGAAGCGGAGTCGGTGCTGACGGTCGTCGGCGACGGCGTCGCCCGCGGAGGTGAACGGTCGGTCTCGGCGGCCGTCGCGTTCGCCGAGGCCAGCGGCGCGCGCGTCTGCGGCGAGTACATCACGAGCGAGTCGTCGTTTCCCACGGAGCATCCGCTCTGGGACACCCACCTGCCCGGCGAGGCATCGCTGGCGCGAGAGCGGTTCGCGGAGGCCGACTGTCTCGTCTTCGTCGGCTGCTCGACGAACACCCCCTCGCTGCGCTACGACGGCCGGCGCGTACCCGCCGAGGCCACCCTAGTCGCGA
>SKWB01000365.1 GCA_007129135.1 Halococcaceae archaeon
CGGCGCTCTCGGACGCCCAGCGGGCCTTCGAGGATCGAACCGAGGGGTTCGCCCGCTGGCAGGTCGATCTCCTCCTGGTGTTCGCCTTTCTCCTGGCGAGCTACGTCCTCTTCGTCCTCTTCGGCCTCGCGCTCGGGCTGAGCCTGAACGGCATCGTGAGCACACTGCGGCGGGTCACCTACTTCGCCGCGGTCTACGCGATCCTCACGCTCGCGCTCAACCTCCACTGGGGCTACACCGGGCTGTTCAACATCGGCGTCGCCGGCTTCATGGCCGTCGGCGTCTACACGATGGCGATCCTCACCGCACCGATCGACGGCTCGCCCGCCGGCTTCGGCCTCCCGCTCCCGGTCGGGATCGTCGGCGGGATGGCCGCGGCGGCGCTCGTCGGCCTCGTCGCCGCGCTGCCCGCGCTCCGCCTTCGCGCGGACTACTTCGCCATCGTCACGCTCGGCCTCTCGGAGATCATCCGCTTGAGCGTGCTCTCGGGCTCGCTCCGGGAGTTCGACCTCGCCGGTCGCGAGCTCGGCACCGGTGGGGGAAGCGGTATCTCCTTCACCGCGACGGACAGCGTGATCCCCTGGCTGCTCGACCTCCCGGTGCTTTCGGAGCTCGGCGATGCGCTGTTCGCGCTCGCCGCGGCGGTCGGCATCCAGCCCTCGGTGGTCCAGAGCGCGCTCTACACGGTCGTCCTCCTCGCGTGCGTGATCGCGCTCTACGTCCTGCTCGCGCGGATCGCTTACTCGCCGTTCGGTCGGGTGCTCAAGGCGATCCGCGAGGACGAACTCGCCGCCCGCTCGCTCGGCAAGCACACCAAGACGACGAAGATCACGGTCTTCATGCTCGGCTGTGCGCTGATGGGCCTCGGCGGGATCCTCTGGCAGGGCGGCCGGGGCTTCGTCACGCCCGACTCGTTCATGCCGATCCTCACGTTCTACGTCTTCGTCGCGCTGATCATCGGCGGGGCCGGCTCGAACGCCGGGTCGATCGTCGGCGGCATCGTCTTCGCGGCCGCGCTCTGGGAGGGCCCGCCGTTCGTCCGTCGGATCATCGACGCGAACCTCTCGGTGAGCGCGCCGCCGACGATCTACGACGCGGTCGTCGCCGCGGATCCGCTCGCGCTGCTCGGCTACGCGGTCGGCAACCTCGACCAGATCCGGTTCATGCTCGTCGGGGTGGTGTTGATCCTGCTGATGCTCTGGCGGCCCGACGGCGTGCTCGGCCACCGAAAGGAGATCGCCGCCGCGACCGATCTCTCGCGACGGCCCTCGAGGACCGCCGCGGCCGCCGATGGCGGCAGGGAGGAGAGCGATGAGTGACGCCGAGAGCCTCTCCGGGTCGGAGACGACGGACGCCGACGGGGCGGCCGAGGAATCGACTTCGACGGCACCGCTCCGTGTCGAGAACCTCAGAAAACGCTTCGGGGGCATCGTCGCGGTCGACGGCGCGAGCTTCGCCGTCGACGCCGGCTCGATCACCGGCCTGATCGGGCCGAACGGCGCGGGGAAGTCGACGACGTTCAACCTCATCACCGGCGTCGAGCGACCCGACGAGGGCCGCGTGCTGTTGAACGGCGAGGAGATAACCGGAATGAGCCCCGAACGGGTCGTCGATCGGGGGCTCGTCCGGACCTTTCAGATAGCCCGCGAACTCCCCGAGATGACCGTCATCGAGAACATGATGCTCGCACCGAAGGCCCAGCTCGGCGAGTCGCTCTGGCGCTCGGTGCTCCCCGGCACGCGCGGGCGGGTGGTCGAACAGGAAGAGGAGCTCAGAGAGCGCGCCTGGGAGACCCTCGAGTTCTTCGACCTCGATCACCTCGGCGAGGAGTACGCCGGGGGGCTCTCGGGCGGTCAGCGCAAGCTGCTCGAACTCGCGCGGGCGCTTCTCACCGACCCGGACGTCCTCCTGCTCGACGAGCCGATGGCGGGGGTCAACCCCTCGCTCGAACGACGCCTGCTCGAACACGTCCACACGCTCGAGGAGGAGGGCTACACGTTCCTGCTGGTCGAACACGACATGGACGTGATCATGAACCACTGCGAGCACGTCATCGTGATGCACCAGGGGCGCGTCCTGGCGGAGGGACAGGCGGCGGAGATCAGGGAGAACGAGGAGGTCATCGAGGCCTACCTCGGGGGGACGGTCTGATGGCGCTGCTCTCGGTCTCGGACCTCGACGCCGGCTACGGCGACCTCCAGATCCTGGACGGGGTCGATCTGGCGGTGGGCGACGGCGAGTACGTCGCCATCGTCGGGCCGAACGGCGCGGGCAAGTCGACGGTGATGAAGTCGGTGTTCGGGCTGACGACGTATATGGGTGGATCGATCGCCTTCGCCGACGAGCGGATCCACGGCCTGCGCCCCGAGGAGATCATCACGAAGGGGATCGGCTACGTCCCCCAGAACGACAACGTCTTCCCCTCGCTCTCGGTCCGCGAGAACCTGGAGATGGGTGCGTACATCAGAGAGGAGGTGCCGGAGGGGAACCTGGCGGCGATCTACGACCGATTCCCGATCCTCGAAGAGCGCTCGGGACAGAAGGCGGGGACGATGAGCGGCGGCCAGCAGCAGATGCTCGCGATGGGCCGGGCGCTGATGCTCGACCCGGACCTGCTGATGCTCGACGAGCCGTCGGCGGGGCTCGCCCCGGACCTCGTCGCCGACACGTTCGACCGCGTCGACGAGATCAACGACGACGGCACCGCGGTCCTGATCGTCGAACAGAACGCGAAGGAGGCGCTCAGGCGCTGTGATCGCGGCTACGTGCTCGTCCAGGGCGAGAACCGCTACGAGGACTCCGGCGAGGCGCTGCTCGCCGACGAGCAGGTCAGACGGGACTTCCTCGGCGGCTAGTCACTCGCGAAAAACCGGCTCGTGTCTACTCTGCCTCGAACTCGATCTCCTCGACGGTGTCGACGCCCTCCTCGCTGAACTCGAAGATCTCGTAGGTCACCGCGATCATGTCGCCGTTGTCGTCGAAGTCCACGGCGCTCGAGGCGCCCTGGTAGTTCACCTCCTCGCCGTTCGCGACCATCTCGATCGCCTCGTCTAGGTTCTCCGGGCCGACCTCCTCGCCGTTCGGGTTGGCGACCTCCCTGACCGCGTCGCGGATCGCCGCCCCGTCGTTGTCGCCGGCGGCGACGTTCGCGAGCAGCAACACGGCGGTCGCGTCGTAGGCCTGTGCGTTGAACACCCCCGGGGAACTGCCGTACTCCTCCTCGTAGAGCTCCGCGAAGAACTCCTCTTCTGGGCCGGCGGCCAGCGGCGCGGTCCCGATGACGTTCTCCATCGGGTTGTCGACGTTCGCCGGGAGGTTCCCGTCGCGAAGCCCGTCGGTCACCATGATCGTCTGCTCGCCGTCGAAGTCGGAGTAGTAATCGCGGAAGATCTGCTCGCCGCTGTCGGGGTAGCCGATGACGATCATCACCTCCGGCTCGTCGTCGAGCGCATCCTGGAGCAGCGAGGTGTACGAGGGCTGCTCGGGCTCGAACGCCACGGTCGTGGTGACCTCCCCGCCGAGCCCTTCGAACCCGTCGACGAACGAATCGGAGAGCTGCTGGCCGTAGTCGTTGTTGAGGTGGAAGGTCGATGCGCTCTCGTAGCCGCGGTCCTCGTAGGCGAGTTCGGCCATCACCTCGCCCTGGAGCGCGTCGCTCGGCGCGGTCCTGAAGACGAAGTCGTCGTCGTCCAGGTCGGTGATCTCCGGCGCGGTCGAGGCGGGCGAGATCATCACCACCTCGTTCGGGACGGCGACGTTCTGGGCGACGGGGATCGTCACGCCGGAGGCGGCCGCGCCGGTGATCCCGGGGTAGCCCGCGTCGACGAGCGCCTCCGCGGCGCTGATGCCCGCCTCCGGGTCGGTCTGGCTGTCCTCGTCGCGGATGTCGATCCCGAAGCCGATGTCGGCGTCCTCCAGCTGGATCCCCGGGAGCACCGCGGCGTCGCGGATCGGTCCCCCGAGGTCGCCGAGGTCGCCGGTCGTCGGCTGGAGCACCCCGACCATGAGGTCGCGGTCGGTGTCGACGTCCTCGTCGGTGTCGTCGTCCGCGTCCTCGTCGGTGTCGTCGTCCGGATCGACGTCGTCGTCCGCGTCGTCGTCGGGGTCGGCCCCGTCGTCCGCGGGGTCGTCATCGTCGTCGAGACAGCCGGTGAGCCCGACGAGCGTCGCGCCGCCGATCCCGGTCAGTACCCGTCGCCGCTTGAGTGTTCGTCTCATACGTCACAGTACCGTACACGTGTCTCTCATATAAACTCTACCGAAGCGAGGACACGTAGTGGGGAAACCTTTTGCCGTCGGTGGTTCTCGTCTGTGCCAACCATGACAGGCCAGGTGCCAGCGGCAGCGGCGGGGTGGGCTCCGTGACCGTCGAGAAGCGGATCGAGGAGCTCCGGGAGAGAAAGCGGGAGGCGGAGCTCGGCGGCGGCGAGGAGCGGATCGCCTCCCAGCACGAGAAGGGGAAGATGACCGCCAGAGAGCGCATCGACTACTTCCTCGACGACGACAGCTTCGAGGAGTTCGACAAGCTCCGGACCCACCGCTCGCACAACTTCGGGATGGAGGAGCGACAGATCCCCGGCGACGGCGTCGTCACCGGCTACGGCGAGGTGGACGGACGGACGGTCTTCGTCTTCGCCCACGACTTCACCGTCTTCGGCGGCAGCCTGGGCGAGGTGTTCGCCGAGAAGATCTGTAAGGTGATGGACCAGGCGATGGAGGTCGGCGCGCCGA
>SKWB01000264.1 GCA_007129135.1 Halococcaceae archaeon
ACCGAGGTCGTCGTCGCGGATCCGGTCGTCCATCCGCGACTCGACCTCCTCTCGCGCCCGCTCGATCGCCTCGTCGAGCAGGTCGTCGAGCTGGACACCGGTCCCCCGCCGCGTGCTCATCTTCCCCTCCGGCAGGTTCACGTAGGAGTAGATCACGCTGTCCAGCCGGTCGGTGTCGTTGCCGAGCAGGTCGAGGGCGGCCTCCAACTGGTCGGCCTGGAGCTTGTGGTCCTCGCCGAGGACGGTCACCGCCCGGTCGTAGGTCGCGAACTTCCACTCGTGGTGGGCGAGGTCACGGGTGGTGTAGAGGCTAGTGTCGTCCGCCCGGAGGAAGACGAGCTTTTTCTCGATGTCGTAGGACTCGAGGTCGAGCTGCCAGGCGTCCTCTTCGTAGACCGCGGCGTCGAGGACGCGCAGCCGCTCGAGCAGCTCGTCGACCGAGCCGTCGCGCATGAACCGCGTCTCCTTGACGAACTCGTCGAACTCGGCCGGGAGCCGCGAGAGACACTCGCGCATCCCGCCGAGCACCTGATCGACGACCTCGCCGACCCGTTCGAACGCCTCCTCGTCGCCGGCTTCGAGCCCCCGCATGATCGCCTCGATCTCGGCTTCGGCCTCGGCGACCGCCGCCTCGTCGGCCTCCTCCAGGTACCTGTTCCCGACGCGGTAGTACCGGACGAGGTCGTACTCGATGCGGTCGCGGGCCGGTTCCTCCTCCAGATCCGACTCGTCGAACGTCTCGTACGCCCAGGTGAACACCGCCATCTGCCGGCCGGCGTCGTTGACGTAGTAGTGGGCCTCGACGTCGTAGCCGGCGAACCCGAGGAGGCGGACGAGCGCGTCGCCGATGATCGGGTTTCGCGCCCGACCGACGTGGACCGGGCCGGTGGGGTTGGCGCTCGTGTGCTCGACGACGACGCTCGTCTCGCGGTCGGGGAGTTCGCCGTAACGGTCGTCGCGGGCGGCCTCCAGCGTGTCGGCGTAGTAGGCGTCGCTCGCGGCGACGTTCACGTACGGTCCCTGCGTGGAGGGTTCGCCTATATACTCGTACTCGTCGGGGTCGATCCGGTCGGCGATCTCCCCCGCGATCTCCGGCGGGGCGCGGCCCAGGTGGGGCGCGAGCCGGAAGGCGACGCTCGAGGCGAGGACGGCGTCGACGTCCTCGGGCGGCTCTTCGATACCGAGGTCGTCGGTCGGACAGTCGAGGTCGGAGAGCGCGGACGTGAGCGCGTCCGCGACCTCCGTGCGCAGCGAGAGGAACATTCCTGTGGCCCACAACTCCTCGGTAGCTAAAGTCGGTTCCGAAGGCTCACGGCAGCTCGTCGACCAGCACGACGGCCTCGCCGTCGATCAGGACCGTGCCCTCCCCGTCGCCGACCTCGGTCGTGAGCCGATACCGGTGCCCGCCGAGGTCCTCGACGATCTCACAGCGGGCGGTGAGCCGCGAGCCGACCCGGGCGGGTGCCCTGAACGAGAGCTCCTCGGAGAGGTAGATCGTGAGCCCCGGAAGCCGCGCGAGTGCGGCGCTGATGAGCCCGGCGACGAGCGTCCCGTGGACGATCCTGCCGCCGAACCGCGTGCCAGCGGCGAACCCCTCGTCCAGGTGGAGTCGGTTGGTGTCGCCGCTCGCCTCGGCGAACGCGCGGACCTCCGCCTCGTCGATCCGTTTCGAGAACTCGACGAACTCGCCGACCCCGAGGTCGTCGTGGCTCTCGACCGACCGGACCGTCGTCCACTCGGGCGAGACGAACGCGAGTTCGGGGAGCGAGGAGTCGTGGCGGTCGCCCTCGCCAGCCGTGTCGAGGCCGAAGCCGGCGAGGATCGCCCTGTTGGCCTCAACGTAGCTGTTCAGCGCGTGGCGCGAGACCGCTCCCCAGCCGGGGACGCCGATCGTGGGCGGACCGCCGTCGGGAGCCGACGGTGGGCTCACCGTCAGTCGTCCTCCGTGGCAGGTGGGGTCGCCGAAGCCGAGCGCCGAGAGCGCAGTCGCATACCCCCTCTATGCTGTCGAGACACAAGTAGGTCGCCGATGCGAACGTCCCCGTTACCGGACCGGGCGCTTTTTGCCGTTCGCCGCCGACGCCTCCCCATGAGCGACGAAGGCGAATCACAGATTCGCTCGAATGCGGATCGCGGATCCGCAGACGCTGACGGCCCGAAACAGGTCACCTCCCCGGATTACCACAGCGTCAACCACACCGCGGCCCAGACCTGCGGCTGGACCGCGAACGCGCTGCGCGGCGAGGGCAAGTGTTACAAGAACATCTTTTATGGAATCGAGTCCCACCGCTGTATCCAGATGACGCCCGTCGTCCGGTGTAACGAGCGCTGTGTCTTCTGCTGGCGCGACCACCGCGGCCACGCCTACGAGCTCGACGACGTGGAGTGGGACGACCCGGAGGCGGTCGTCGACGCCTCGCTCGAACTGCAGAAGAGACTGCTCTCCGGCTTCGGCGGCAACGACGAGGTCCCTCGTGACACCTTCGAGGAGGCGATGGAGCCCCGTCACGTCGCGATCAGCCTCGACGGGGAGCCGACGCTCTACCCCTACCTCCCCGAACTGATCGACGCCTTCCACGACCGCGACATCACCACCTTCCTCGTGAGCAACGGGACCGATCCCGACCTGCTCGAGCGGTGTGACCCGACCCAGCTCTACGTGAGCGTCGACGCGCCCGACCGGGCGACGTTCGACCGGGTGGTGCGCGCGCTGGAGGACGACGCCTGGGAGCGACTGATCGACACCATGGACGTCCTCGCGGGGAAGGACGAGACGAGGACCGTCCTGCGGACGACGCTCGTGAAGGGAGAGAACATGGCCGACCCCGACTGGTACGCCGCCCTCTACGACCGTGCGAACCCCGACTTCGTCGAGCTGAAGGCGTACATGCACATCGGGCACTCCCGTGGCAGGCTCGACCGGACCGCGATGCCGAGCCACGACGAGGTGATGGCGTTCACGGAGGAGGTCGCGGAGTACATGCCCGAGCACTCGGAGCTGAAGGGCGTCCCCGCCTCGCGGGTCGCGCTGCTCTCGCGAGAGCGCGATACGTGGGTGCCGAAGCTGAAGAAGGAGAGCGCGTTCTGGGCGCGCGATCCGGTCGTCGCCGAGTGAACCGACGGCGCTTTGACCGGCGGCCCGGTAGGTGAAGACGAGACGGCCCCCAACACCCATCACGTTTTCGTTATGCGTACCGTATTCGGTATGCTTATCAGCCGTGGGATGCAACCGTCGTGTATGTCGAAGACGGCGGTCACGGCGGTCGGGGCCGACGAACTGGCGACGCTGCGACTCCTGGGGCTCGACGGCGGTCTCGACGGCGAGGTGAAGGTCTCCTGTTCGAACCTCGCGTCGAGGCTCGACGCCTCGAACCAGACGGCCTCGCGCCGGCTTCAGGGGCTCGACGACGCCGGACTGATCGAGCGCGAGACGGTCGCCGACGGCCAGTGGGTCTCCGTCACGACCACGGGTGAACGGGCGCTCCGGCGCGAGTACGAGTCCTACCGGACGCTCTTCGAGGGCCGATCGAGCGTCGATCTCCAGGGAGCGGTCACCGGCGGGATGGGTGAGGGGAAACACTACATCTCGCTTCCGGGGTATATGAGCCAGTTCGAGGAGCGGCTGGGCTACGCGCCGTTTCCGGGGACGCTGAACGTCGAACTCGGTCCGGAGAGCGTCCGCAGGCGGGGCGCGATGGAGTCGTTCGAGCCGGTCCACATCGACGGTTGGGAGGACGAGGACCGGACCTACGGCCCCTGTATCTGCTATCCCGCACGGGTCGAGAGGGGTGGCGAGCGCTACGACGGTGCACACGTCATCGCCCCCGAACGGACCCACCACGACGAGGACCAGCTGGAGCTGATCGCCCCGGAGAAACTCCGTGAAAAGCTCGGACTCGACGACGGCGACCGGGTGACGGTCCACGTGGAGGAGGCATGACCCAGCACACCGCGGCCGACACGGGAGCGGACGGAGGAGGAACGCGCGGCGAGGGTCTCGACACGACGCCGGTCGGCCGGGCGGTCGACGCCTTCCGCTCGGGCTCTCCGGTCCTCGTCCACGACGCCGAGGACAGGGAGGGCGAGACGGACCTGATCTATCCGGCGGGCGCGGTGGGTCCGGACGCCGTCGCCCGGATGCGAAACGACGCGGGCGGGCTGGTCTGTGTCGCGCTCTCGGCACCCGTCTGTGAGGCGCTCGATCTCCCGTTCGTCCAGGAGGAGATCGACCACCCGACGGCGAACGACCACGACCTGGCCTACGACGACCGCTCGTCGTTCTCGCTGACGGTGAACCACCGCGAGACCAGGACCGGCATCACCGACGTCGATCGCTCGAGGACGATCCGCGCGCTCTCACGGGCGGCGAGCGAGCCGGATCCCGAGCTGTTCGCCCGTGCGTTCCGCGCGCCGGGACACGTCCACCTGCTGCGGGCGGCCGACGGCCTGCTCGCCGAGCGCGAGGGTCACACCGAGTTCGGGATCGCGCTCGCCGAGGCCGCGGGGCTCCCACCCGCGGTCGTCGTCTGCGAGATGCTCGACGACGAGACCGGCGTCGCGCTCTCGCCGGCCGACGCCCGGGCGTACGCACAGCGCTACGACCTGCCCTACGTGGAGGGGAGCGAGGTCGTCGCACGGCTGGGGTGACGAACCGCGTACACTCATTAGCACCGGTTACGATGGGCGGGTATGGGCTTCGACGAGATGGACGTCGACACGATCTGGATGGACGGGGAGTTCGTGGACTGGGACGACGCCCAGGTCCACGTACTCTCGCACGCGCTCCACTACGGCACCGGGATCTTCGAGGGGATCCGGTGTTACGACACCCGCGAGGGGCCGGCGATCTTCCGGTGGAACAAACACGCAGAGCGCTTCTTCCGGTCGGGCCAGCCCTACGGCATGGAGATCCCGTTCAGCGAGGACGAACTCCGCGAGGCGACGGTCGAACTGATCCGCCGCCAGGACCTCCAGTCCTGTTACGTCCGCCCGCTCGCGTTCTACGGCTACGACAGCCTCGGCGTGAGCCCCGGCGACTGTCCGGTGCAGGTGATCGTCGCCGCCTGGCCGTGGGGGACCTACCTCGGCGAGGACGCGCTCGAGGAGGGCGTGAAGGTGAAGGTCTCCTCCTGGCGGAAGTACCACTCCAGCCAGATGCCGACGACGGCAAAGACGACGGGCACCTACGTCAACAGCCTCCTCGCGGGTCAGGAGGCCCGGAGCCACGGCTACGTCGAGGCGATCGTGCTGAACAAGGAGGGCCAGGTCGCGGAGGGCCCCGGCGAGAACCTCTTCCTGATCCGCGACGGCGAGATCTACACCCCCGGGCTCTCCCAGAGCATCTTAGACGGCGTCACCCGCGACAGCGTCATCACGATCGCCCGGGACATGGGCTACACCGTCTACGACCAGGCGACGATCTCGCGCGGCGAACTCTACACCGCCGACGAGCTCTTCTTCACGGGGACGGCGGCCGAGATCACACCGATCCGGCAGGTCGACAACGTCGAGATCGGCTCCGGCTCGAGGGGGCCGGTCACCGAGGAGATCCAGTCGACGTTCTTCGACGTCGTCGAGCGGCGAACCGACCAGTACAACGACTGGTTCGTCTACGTCTGATACGGACCGCTGTCAGTCCCCACCAGACGCCTACTCCCACCAGCAGCGGGGGTCTCGCTCACCCGAACAGCCGGTCGAGCACGAGCCGTTTCACCAGCCCGCCCCGGTTACCCTCCCTGGTCTGGACCATCACCGCCGTGCAGTCGACCGCCTCGACCAGCCGGTCACCGGGGCGGCCGAGGAGCGCCCCCTCGACCCCGCCCCGCTCCGCACCGGTCACGAGCAGGTCGGCGTCGGCGGCGAAGCGGGCCATCCCCTCGATCCGGTCGTCGGTCTCGATGAGCCGCGGGGTGACCGGCACCGTGCAGATCGACGCGAGGGCGTCGTGGTACTCCCGGATCGTGGCCTTCCGGGACTCGGGCGAGTCGGTGGGAACCGCCTGCATGAGCGTGATCCCCGCCTCCGCCTCCTCCGCGATGGCGTCGGCGATCAGCAGTTTCAGCGGGTCGAACGCGCCACGGCCCGCCGCGACGACCACCTCGTCGATGCCGTCGAGGTCCCTGGACTCGACGAGGACAACGTCGCAGGGGGCGTTCGCCAGGATCCAGGAGAGGTCACCGCCGAACAGCCGTTCGTACGGCTCGGCACGGCTCCGTTCGAGGACGATCAGGTCCGCTCCCTCGTAGGCCGCGTACTCGACGATCGCCTCCCGCACGTCCTCGGTCGCGACCTCGCGGTAGTCGATCAGGGCGTTCCGGGCGAGCGGAGCCCCGTCGGTCGCGACCTCCTCGACGGGGAACCACGGCGGCGCCTCCCCCTCCTCGAAGTCGAGCCAGTCGGGGACGTCCGCCGTCCGGACCCGTGGACCGCTCGCGGTGAACACCCGGTGGGGCACCTCGTCGAACCGGGCGACGGTGACGTGCTCGCGGCGGAGCCTCGAGAGGTCCGTGGCGACCCGGACCATGTCCCGACGAGCGCCCTCGGTCGTTCGGTCGGTGATCGCCACCAGCACCTCGTAGGTCCCGTCACCCTCGAACAGCTCGCGGGTGCGCTCGACGGCCTCCTGGCCGAGGTTCCGGCGGACGCCGGTCTGTGCGGCGCCCTCGCGCTCGACGCGCGGCCGGGCGTAGAGCAGGTACCAGACGAGCGAGAGGAGGACGATCCCCATCGCGCCGGCGAACGGCACCAGCCCCATCTGGGTGAGCACGACCAGCCCGCTCACGATGCCGAACAGCTGGGTCCAGGGGTAGAGGGGCGCGGTGAACTCCGGCTGGTACTCCTCGATCGCCCCCTCGCGGAAGCCGATCAGCGCGACGTTGAGCAGGACGAAGACGAGGATCTGGAAGGCGCTGCCGAAGCGGGCGACCTGCTCGACCGGCAGGAACGTCACGATGAGGATCACGATCCCGCCGGTGAGCGCGATGGCGTTGACGGGGGTCGAAAACCGCTCGCTGACGCGTTCGAGCGCGGGCGGAACCAGCCCGTCGCGGGCCATCGCGAGCGGGAAGCGCGAGGCGGCGAGTATGCCGGCGTTCGCGGTCGAGGCGAGCGCGAGCAGCGCCGCGAGGACGATCACGACCACGCCGACCTGGCCGAAGACGGCGTCGGCGGCCGCCGCGATCGGCGCGGGGTCGCCCGGTTCACCCGGTTCGGGGACGAAGCCCGCACCGGGGGTGAGGTCGACGACGCCGATGGCGACGTAGACGATGCCGACGTAGAGGGCAGTGGTGAAGAGCAGCGAGCCGACCATCGCGAGCGGGAGGTTCCGCCCCGGGTTCTTCACCTCCTCCGCGACCGCGGTCACCTTCGTGACGCCGGCGTAGGAGACGAACACCGCGCCGATCGCCGCGAGTATCCCGCCGGAGGTGGGGTCGAAGCTCCCCGCGGTCTGGCCGGGGTCGACGCTTCCCACCCCGCCGAGGACGAAGTACGCCATCGCGACGAGCATCACCCCAACGATGACGAACTGCACGGTACCGGAGCCCTTCGCGCTCACGGCGTTCACCAGGGTAAAGAAGAGCGCGAGGACGACCGCGAACGCGACGATGTACTCCGCGAGCACGGGCGCGAGGATCACGAGGTAGGGGACGCCACCGACGAGCGCGAGCGAGCCCTTGAGCGAGAGCATCAGCCAGGTGCCGATGCCTGCGATCGTTCCCAGAAGCGGGCCCATCCCGCGTTCGACGTAGATGTACGCCCCGCCGTCCTCCGGCATCGCGGTCGCCATCTCGGCGGCGCTCACCGCCGCCGGCAACACGAGCAGTCCGGCGATGCCGAAGGCGAGCACCGCCGCCGGTCCGGCGTCGGCGTACGCGATAGCGGGGAGGATGAAGATGCCCGAACCGACCATCGCGCCGATCGCCAGCGCCGTCGTCGAGAGGAGTCCCAGGTCGCGTTTGAGTCCGCTTGCCACTGAGGTCTAGTAGGATCGTCCCTGTAAGACCCTGTTACCGAACAGGGAAGGGTCGATCCGGATCGAGTGGTTGTAGATTATGTTTTCAATATATTGATGTTTGTTCTATTTTTGTTCAAGTTTTGTTTTTCTCTTTGATAATAGAGCGCCATCGACGAGATGAACGGATTCGAGCGCTCGTCGGGGAGATCGGACCTAACTGGTATGGAACCTGCTTGATTCCCCATCCGCCCTAAGGACTGTTCGTATCATATGACACCGACCGCTCTCATGGCACAGGCTGTACAGTACGTCCCGCTCGAGATAACGGACGCGGAGCTCGTCGAAGCGGTCTTCGCGGACCCCGTCCTCGCGAGTTCGTTCGTGGCGAACATCGCGCTCGCGGGGGCGACGATCCTCTTCATCGCCTACCTGGGACGGAACCTCACCGACCCACGGGCGAAGATGATCGCCGTCGCGACGATGATGATCTCGGTCGTCTCGATCTCGAGCTACACGGGGCTGACCTCCGGGCTCACGCTCTCGGTGATCGAGATGCCTGCGGGTCACGCCGCGGCCGGGAGCACGTACGCGGGTGAAGACGGCGTGCTGACGATGTGGGGACGTTACCTCACCTGGACGTTCTCCACGCCGTTCATCCTGCTCGTGCTCGGGCTGATCGCCGGCTCGAACTGGACGAAGATCATGACGACGTGTGCGTTCACGATCGCGATGTGTGTGACGGGGCTCGCCGCCGCGCTCACCACCTCCTCGCTCGCGCTGCGGTGGTGGTGGTTCGTGCTGAGCAGCGTCTTCTTCCTCGTGATCGTCTACGTGCTGCTCGTCGAGTGGCCGAAGGACGCAGCGGCCGCCGGAACCAGCGACATCTTCGACACGCTGAAGCTGCTGACCGTCGTCGGCTGGTTCGGCTACCCCGTGCTCTGGTTCCTCGGCGTCGAGGGGATCGCGGTGCTCCAGGTCGGGCTGACCTCCTGGGGCTACAGCGTCCTCGACATCATCACGAAGTACATCGTGACGGTGCTGATCATGCTCTACGTGGTGAAAGAGCCCGCCGAGATCACCGCCGGTAGCGCCTACGGCTCGACGAAGCCGGCCGCGGCCGCCGGCGCGCCCGCCGACGACTGAGCGGGCCACCGACCGACTTCTTTCGACGCCGCGCGGTCAGCCACTGCTCCCCACGAGCGAGGCGAGCGCGAACAGCGCGAGCGCCGCGCCGGCCGCGACGAGCGAGGCGGTCGCCGACGTGACCGGGACGCCGACCGTGAGATACGGGTTCACGCCGGCGGCGAGGAGCCGGTCGACGGCGTCGGGGCCGAGCAGGCCGACGGCCGCGACCGAGACCGTCACGAGGAGGCCGATCGCGCCGGTGACGAAGCCGAGGCAGGTACAGGCGTCCTCGATCCCGACCAGCCGCCAGGCTTCCCCCTCGGTGAGCGTCTCCCCACGGGCGGCTCGGGTCGCGACCAGGAGGAGGCCGACGCCCGCAGCCGAGATCAGAAGCGAGAAGAGCAGGACCGAGAGCGCGAGACCGAGCGGTGCCGATGTCGGATCGGCCCCGACGTAGCTCTCGGTGACCGGCCCCGGAAGCGACTCCAGGATGGGAAACAGGAGCGAGCCCGAGAGCAGGAGGTAGCCACACCAGCGGACCTTCCGGGCGGGCGAGTACTGCCCCGTCAGCGCGTTCCGGTAGCGGATCCGCTCGTAGGCCGATCCGTGGAGGATGCGTTCGGCGTGTCGGTCGTCGCTCGGCATCGCGGGGAGACAACAGGGTAGCCGGCGGCATAACCGCTGTGGTGGTCACTCGGTCTCGACGAAGCGCTCCAAGTCGATGGTCCCCCCCTCCGAGAGAACGTCCCTCCCCGAGAGCACGAGCGCGCCGCCGATCGCGGAGCCGATCAGCAGTTCGGGGAAGCTCGCCGCACCGACCCAGTAGTCGATCCCCACCCCCAGGAGGACGGCCGCACCGATCGCGAGCAGACCGAGGCCGATCCACTGGAACCACTGGACAGTGAGCGGACCCAGTTCGGTCTCGGGGAGGATGCCGCCGAGGACGAGACAGACCCCTGCCGCGCCGAGTCCGAACAGTTGGATCGCGAGCGAGGCGGAGACGACGGCCGAGTCCCCGAGGACCAGGAGCGTCCCCTGACTCGCGAGGACGAGGAGGAAACCGAGGTAGGCGAACGGGCGGCTGTGCACGGACGTACCGAGCGAGTACGGGGCCAAGAACCTGTCGTCGAAGCGCTAATGCGACTCGCACCCGTACAGTTAGTAGTGTCTTCCATCCGGGTGCTCGTCGTCGGGGTCGACAACGGGGGGGTACTGGAGAGCCAGGGTCACACGGTCAGTTTCGAACGGGAGGCGGCGGCCGCGCTCGAACGGCTCGACGGATCGCGGGTCGACTGTGTCGTGAGCGAGTACCGACTGCCCGACGACGACGGCCTCTCGCTGTTGGACTCGGTCAGGGACCGCTCGCCGGAGCTCCCGTTCGTCCTCTACACCGCCCACGGGAGCGAACGGCTCGCGAGCGAGGCGATCTCGGCGGGCGTCACCGACTACGTGCTCCGGGACGAGGACGGGGCGATCGACCGACTCGTCGACGCCGTCGGCTCGATCGCCGACTCGATGGAGGGGCGACCGGAGGCCGACGGGGAGTGTCCGGAGCCGACGGCGGGACAGATCGTGCGCGCGATCGACGAGGCCCCGATCGGCATCACGCTCACCGATCCGAACCGGCCGGACAACCCGATCGTCTACCTGAACGACGCCTACGAACGCCTGACCGGCTACGACCCCGCGTTCGTCCGGGGGCGGAACTGTCGGCTGCTCCAGGGACCGGAGTCCGATCCCGGCGAGGTGCGGAAGATGCGGGACGCGATCGACGCGGAGGAGCCGGTCACCGCGGAGCTGCTCAACTACCGCGAGGACGGCACCCCGTTCTGGAACCGGGTGGAGATCTCGCCGATCTACGACGAGCGGGGCGAGCTCGTGAACTTCGTGGGCTTTCAGACCGACATCTCGGAGCGGAAACGCGCCGAACGGGAGCTCGAACGCCGGACGGAGGCGCTCTACGAGGAGCGAAAGGCGCTCGATCGCCTGCTCTCGCGCATCGACGGGCTGCTCGACGACGTGGTCCGGACGCTCGTCGGGGCGGCCGACCGGGAGGAGATCGAACGCGGGATCTGTTCCGAGATCGCGGACACGGAGGGCTACCGCGCCGCGTGGATCGCCGGTGCGCTCTCCGAACGGGGGACCGTCCGACTCCGCGAGGCCGCCGGCGACACCGCGGTGCTGGCCGCGCGCGAGTCCCGACTCGGCGACGACGGCCCGATCCGTCGGGCGATCGAGAGCGCGAGCGTCGAGACCGTGGCCGGAGACGACTGGGAGATCACCGTCGGCTCCGCCGAGGAGTCGATGGTCGCGATCGTCCCGCTCACCGACGGAACGATCGACTACGGCGTGCTCTGTGCGCACACCGACGCTACGGGACTGCTCGACGTCCGCGAGCGGACGGTGCTCGGGTCGATCGGCCGGATGACCGCGAGCGCCATCACGGCCGTCGAGACCCGCCGGGCGCTCACCTCGGACCGCGTGACCGAACTCGGCTTCGAGATAGCCGACCCCGACGCGCCGCTCGTCCGCCTCTCGGAGGCGCTCGGCGGAGCGGTGCGCTGTACGGGCGCGACCGTCCACCGGGGTGTCGCCCGGCTCTACCTGCTCCTCGACGACCCACCGGAGGGCGTCGGCGAGCGCGTCGAGGCGCTCGAGTTCGTCGACGGCGTCATCGTCGTCGACGACGGCGTCCTGCTGGTGACGCTCACCGACGACGAGCCGTTCACCTCCCTCGCCGAGTGCGGAGCGTCGATCCACGAGATCGAGGCCGAGGCGGGGCGAGAGGTCCTCTGGGTGACCCTCGCGCCCGGACGGGGAGCACGAACCGTCGCGAACGCGCTCGAACGCCACTACGAGGACGTAGAGCTCCTCGTCCAGCGGGAACGCGAGCGGGAGGGCCTCCGCACGGCGGAGTTCGTCGCCTCCGTCCGCGGGACGCTCACCGACAGGCAGCTGGTCGCGCTCGAGACCGCCTACCGGGGCGGCTACTTCGACTGGCCACGACCGGTCGACGGAAGCGACCTCGCCGCGTCGATGGACATCGCGAGACAGACGTTCCACCAGCACCTCCGATCCGCACAGAGGAAGCTCCTCGCCGGATTCTTCGACGGTCCTAACTAGTTCGGTTACACCGCTATATCCGCGCCACCCCTACGAGGGGTATGGTGAACGACCCCCCCATCGCGGGACGACGCCTCGCCCATCCCCCGACCGCACCCCGTGGAGAGCGGGTTCGTTCGTAGTCACCGATGAGTCCACCGCTCACCTACCTCGAGTTCCACCTGCTGTTCGTCCTCCCACCGATCGCCCTGTTGCTCGCGCTCACGTTCCGACGCGAGGGGGTCTGGTGGGGACGAGGGCCGCTCTCGGGGCTCGCGATCATCCTCCTCCTCGCGGTCACCTACACGACCCCGTGGGACAACCTCCTGATCGCGGAGGGCGTCTGGTGGTACGGCGAGGACACCGTCCTCTTCACTATCTGGTACGCCCCGATCGAGGAGTACCTCTTCTTCGTGCTCCAGCCGATCCTCACCGCGCTCGTCCTCTTCCAGTTCCCCGAGATCAGGGATCGCTCGCTCCGGATCGGGGCCCGCGTCCGTGCCGTCGGCGTGCTCGCCGGCTTCGCGGTGAGCGGTGTCGGCCTGCTCTTGCTCCTCTCCGGAACACGGACGTTCTACATGGGCGCGATCCTCGCGTGGGCCGGACCGATCCTCGCAATCCAGTGGGGCTTCGGCTGGCCCTACCTCTGGGAGCTACGGCGCACGGTCGGCCTCGCCATCGCCCTCCCGACGCTCTACCTCTGGGTCGCCGACCGGATCGCCATCGGCCTCGGCATCTGGGTGATCTCCGACGCCCACACCGTCGGCCTCAGCCTGCTCGGCCTGCCAGTCGAGGAGGCGCTCTTCTTCCTCGTCACCAACGTCTTCGTCGTCCAGGGGCTGGTGCTCTACATGTGGGTCCTCGACCGGTGGGAGCCGGACCTCTCGCGCTCCGTCGACCTCGTCAGGGCCGGGGTGACCGGCCTGTGGCAGTAGCGACCGCCGAGAACTCGGCACCGCCGGCCGCCCGTCGGCTGACCCTCTACCCCGGGTGGGTGGTCCTCGCCGCCGTGGCGCTCCCCTTCGCCCTCGGTGCGGAGATGTCGCTCGCCTACCAGTACCTCCCGCTGGTCGCCAGCGTCCTCCTCCTGGGGCTCCCACACGGAGCGG
This sequence comes from Halococcaceae archaeon, assembly GCA_007129135.1. Lineage (GTDB taxonomy): Archaea > Halobacteriota > Halobacteria > Halobacteriales > Halalkalicoccaceae > Natronorarus. The sequence continues at coordinate 13,291 of SKWB01000264.1, forward strand.
TCGACCACCTCCTCCTGCCGCGCGCCCGCGGTGAAGCGCTCTCTGCCCGCTGGCTCGCGCTCGTCGGCCTCGTCTACCTGGTCGTCGGTCTCCTCTACCTCGTCGTCTGGTTCCTCTCGCCCGCGCTCGCCTTCGCGCTCTTCATCCTCCTCACCCTCGCACACTGGGGCCAGGGCGACCTCTACCCGCTCGTCGCCCTCCACGAGACGACGCATCTGCGGACCACGACGGACCGGGCCCTCGCGGTGCTCGTCCGCGGTTCGATGCCGATGCTCGTCCCGCTCGTCGCCTTCCCCGCGGAGTACGCCTTCGTCGCGGGGACGTTGGTCGGACTGTTCGACCCCGCCGCGGCCGAGGCGCTGGCGCCCGCGTTCACCCCCGAGGCCCGACTGCTCGTCGCGGGCGTCCTCGTGACCCTCGTCCTCTCGCACCTCGTGTCGGGCTACCGACGGGCGGGCGGAACGCGGGCCTGGCGGGTCGACGTCGGTGAGACGGCCGGCCTCCTCGCCTTCTTCTCCGTGGTTCCGCCGGTGCTCGCCGTCGGCCTCTACTTCTGTCTCTGGCACTCGCTCCGCCACATCACCCGCGTCGCGCTCCTTGACCCGGAGTCGAGTCGAAGCCTCTCCGCGGGGCTCACACGCCCGGCGCTCTCGCGGTTCGCCCGCGACGCCGCCCCGCTCACCGCCCTCTCGCTGGTCCTCTTCCTCGCGCTCTACGCGCTGGTCCCCGCGACCCCGGTGACGACGCCCGAACTGGTCGCGCTCTACCTGGTGTTCATCGCGGCCCTCACCGCCCCGCACGTCCTCTTCGTCACGTGGCTCGACCGCGAACAGGGGCTCTGGTCGGGCTGAGAGCGACGGTCAGACCGTTATCCGTTCGCACGTCGGGGTGGAGACGCGGCAGAACTCGAAGCCACACACGAGACGACCCGGTCCGGAATCGCTCAGTACCTCCGCGAGTTCGCGGACGAACTCGACACTGGGTAGGGGGCGCGACCGACACGGTCGACCGCTCGCCCGAGAGCCCTGGGGTAGATCCATCCCGAAGCGCACAGTCGGTCACGCATGAATGAGTTCGAACGACGGTACGTCGAATCGGCACGGGTCGCCCGGCTGGCGACGGTCGATCCGGAGGGGCGACCGCACGCCGTCCCGATCTGTTTCGCGCTCGTCGGCGAGCGGGTCGTCTCCGCGCTGGACGGGAAGCCCGAGACGGTCGAGCCGAGCGAGTACCGCCGGGTGCGGAACGTCGAGGCGACCCCGGCGGTGACGGTGCTCGTCGATCGCTACACCGAGGACTGGGACCGGCTGGGCTGGGTCCAGGTACGGGGCAGAGCGTCGGTCCTCGGGCCGGGCGAGCCGAACCACCGGGAGGCCGTCGCGACGCTCGAAGCGAAGTACGAGCAGTACCACGAGCACGCGCTCTCGGGGCGGCCGGTGATCGAAGTACGGATCGGGTCGGTTCGCTCGTGGGGTGATCTGGACCCGGAGGCTACCGGCCGACCCACTTCAGGATGAGCAGCGTCCCTTCGTAGAGCGCGATCATCGTCGTCGTGATCAGGAACGGTGCCATCCCGGTCGGGTCCGGGTTCGAGATGAACGCCAGACCCAGGAACGCCGCCCAGAAGTAGAGCCGTTTGTCCTGGAGCCACTCCCTCGTCGTGAGCCCCATCATGATCGCGAGCATGATGAACAGCGGGATCTGGAAGATGATCGCGAGATACGCCATCAGGATCAGCATCAGGTCGAACGTCTCCGCGAGCGCGAACGCGATCTCGCCGGCGTCCTGCGAGTAGGTGTAGAAGTAGGTGAAGATCGCCGGCAGGATCACGAAGTAGGCGAAGAGCACGCCCAGGATCCCGAGGATCAGGCTGATCGGCACGGAGGCGAGGTAGTACTTCCGCTCGTTGGGGTAGAGCCCGGGTCGCATGAACCGGTAGGTCTGGTAGACCGCGACCGGAAGCGCGATCAACAGCCCACCGAGGCTCGCCACCTTCAGCCGGGCGAGCAGCAGTTCGAGCGGGCCGTAGAGCCGGGGTGGTTCGCCCGAGGGGAGATAGGAGTACCAGAGGAAGGTGATGATCTCGACGGCGAACGGGAGGATGAAGATGCTGACCGAGCCGGCGACGACGATGACGATCGCCAGCCGTTTGACCATCTCCTCGATGTGGTCGGCGAGCGGCATCTCCCGGTCGTAATCCGGCCCGGTGATCCCGCCGATGTCGTCGTCCTCGTCGACGATGTACGGGTCGCTCGTGTCCTCCTCGTCGTCCTCGCCGTCGGGGTCGTCGGAGCTCTCTTCGTCCGGTTCAGGCTCGTCGACGGTGCCGAGGCTCGCGCCGCTCTCCTCGTCGAACTCCGGATCCTCCGCGTCGAGGCGCTCTATCGCCGCCGCGGCGGCCGCCTCCGCGTCCTCGAACTCGATCTCGGGGTCGTCCCCCTCGCCCGACGCCGCCGTCTCGTCCGCAGCGGCAGTCTCCCCCTCGTCGTCAGTAGTCCCGACGGTATCGGTCGCTTCGAGGCGTTCTATCGCCGCGGCCGCCGCCGCTTCGGCGTCCTCGAACTCCGTATCGGACCTCGAAGCGTCGCCGTCGCTTTCGGTCCCGCCGTCGGGCGCCGCCGCGTCGGCGTCCTCTCGCGGCTCGGAGTCCTCGCCCATCTAGTACGCCGTAGGCCGCCACGTCGTTATAGGCTTTATTTATCGACCGGCGGAGACCGATGAGAGAAGATTGATAATCGCGAGCGGGCTACCCCCGGTAGATGTCCATCGTCGACGAGGACACCGCCCGCGCGTTCAACAGCGGGAAGGAGTCCATCGGCGCGGTGCTCTCGACGAT
>SKWB01000082.1 GCA_007129135.1 Halococcaceae archaeon
CGACCGGCTCCGTGTCCGGGACACGGAGGTCCTCGTGGGAGAGCTCCAGGGTTCGGTCGGTGCCGTAGTCGTCGACCGTCGCCGTGAGCGACCACTCCTCGGTACCGGCGACGCTCCTGAGCAGGCGAGCGAAGCGGGTGCCGTACCGGCGGGTCGCGCCGAAGAGGCCGTCCGGTCCGCTGAGGACGAGTTCGCGGCCCTCCTCCGTGCGCCTGACCTCGTAGAGCAGGCCGAGGCGTTTGGCGGCCGAGACGAGAGTTCTGGGATCGGACGACCGGAGCCTGACCTCCGTCGCGTCGAAGAGCGCGGTCTGGGCGAGCGAGAGGTCGTACTGGGCGAGGAGCGAATCGGGGTCGTACCGGTCGCCGACCTCGGTGAGCACCTGCCGCTCGTCCAGGTCCGCGTAGAGCGACTCCGAGACCGCCCGCGGCTCCGTCCGGAGTCGCTCGCCCGCCCGCGAGAGCGCCTCCGCCCGTTCGCGCTCGCTCGCCACGCCCACGACCTCCGCCTCCTCGAACGCCACCCGGCGGGCGCGTTCGGGGTCGAGCGGGGCGCGCGTCTCGAACGTACACTCGCGCTCGACGAGCGCCGCGAGGCCGCGGACGAGTTTGAAGTCCTCGGCTTCGGCCTCCCGCTCGGCCAGCGCCCCCTCCAGTCGCTCCCGTGGCTGGCCGACGTGGCCCTGGAAGGTGCCGAGCACCCTTGCGGCGAGCGGGCGGTGCTCGCGACCGGCGAACCGGAGGTGATAGCCCCCGCCCGCCCGCGAGACGCGGAGGTGCTCCTTCCTGAGCATCGCCCGTGGTTCGGGGCGGGCGGTGAAAAACGCCCCGACGGCAGTGTTTTGTGGCGGTGTTCCGATGTGACGGTGAGAAACGATCATGAACGTCCCGATGACGACGCTCGACTACTTCGACCGGGCGGTCGACCGCTACGGCGACGCGGTCGGGGTGGTCGCCGACGACGGCACCGAGTACACGTACGGCGAGTTCGCGGAACGGGTCTACCGGCTGGCGAACGCGCTGGCCGAGCGCGGGGTCGAGCGAGGCGACAGGGTCGCGCTGCTCGCGACGAACACCCACTACTTCCTGGAGACGCTGTTCGCCACCAATCTCGTGGGAACGGTGAACGTCCCGATGAACTACCGGCTTACCTCCGGGGACTACGGCTACATCCTGCGGGACAGCGAGGCGGTCGCGGTGATCGCCGACTTCGAACTCGCTGGGAAGGTCGAGGCGGTTCGGGGGGACGTACCGACAGAGACGTTCCTCGGCTATCGAGCGGGCGAGATCGACGGCGACTGGGAGGACTACGGGGAGGCGCTCGCGGAGGCCTCACCCGAGGCGCCCGACCGTCCCGAAATAGCGGAGGACGACGACGCGACGATCAACTACACCTCCGGGACGACGGGCGACCCGAAGGGCGTGGTCAGGACCCACAGGACCGAACACTACCACGCGATGCTCGTCACGGCGCACATGGAACTGCGCGACGACGACACCTACCTCTGGACGCTGCCGATGTTCCACTGTAACGGGTGGGGCCACACCTACGCGGTGACGGGGATCGGCGCCAGGCACGTCTGTCAGCGGGCGTTCGATCCGGGAGAGACCTTCCGGAGGATCCGCGAGTACGACGTCTCGTATCTCTGTGGCGCACCCACCGTACTGAACCGGCTGATCGACCACCACGAGGCGACCGGGACGAGAACGACCGGCGATCGCGAGGTGCGGATCACGACGGCGGGCAGCGCCCCGCCAGCGGCGACGATACGCACGGTCGAGGAGGCCTTCGGCTGGCGGCTGCTCCAGCTCTACGGGCTGACCGAGACCGCCCCGCTGATCGCGACGAGCAACTCGCCCAGACGACTGGCGGCGGGCGATCCGCTCGAGATCAAGCCGAAACAGGGTTCGGCCGTTCTAGGTACCGAGATCCGCGTCGTCGACGACGACGGCGCGGACGTCCCGCGGGACGACGAGACGATCGGCGAGATCGTCGTCCGGGGGAACCAGGTGATGGACCGCTATCTGAACCAGCCGGAGGCGACCGAGGAGGCGTTCTCGGCGAAGGTAGCGGGGTACTTCCACACCGGCGACCTCGCGACGATCGACTCACACGGGATGGTGACGATCCAGGACCGGGAGAAGGACATCATCATCTCGGGCGGGGAGAACATCTCGAGCATCGAGGTCGAGGACCAGCTCTACGATCACCCGGACGTGGCGAAGGCGGCTGTCATCCCCGTCCCGAGCGAGGAGTGGGGCGAGACGCCGAAGGCGCTCGTCGTCCCGCGCGAGGGTGCGGATCCGAACGGGGACGAGATCCGGGACTTCCTCAGGGAGCGACTGGCCCGGTACAAGGTCCCCACGAGCGTCGAGTTCGTGTCGGATCTCCCCGAGACCGCCACCGGGAAGATCCAGAAGTACGAGCTCCGCCAGGAGTACTGGGAGGGCGAAGAGCGGATGATCGGGTAGGGAGAGCCTGTCTTCGAGGTGAGTCAGCCCTTCGTCAGCGCCGCCCGAAACTGGACGGGCCCAGCCGGCGGATGGTGTCGAACCTCGGCGACCTGCCAGCCGGTTCCGATGGCGGCTTCGCGCAGTCGCTCGGGCGAGACGACCCTGAAGAGTAGGGTCTCACCCACCCACCCCTCGTACTCGCAGTGGTAGACCCGGTGGGCGAGGCCGGGCGTCGGATCCGCGCGGTAGCCGAACGTCTCCGCCGTCGCCGCGAGCGTCGGATCGTAGCTGTCGATCACTGCGGTCGCGTCCGGCGTCGTGACGTACGCGAGGTCGGCGAGAAATCCCTTGAGACCGCTCATCGACCCCGCGAGGCAGACCTGGGTGCCGATCGCGAGCGCCGAGCGAAAGCGGTCGCGTTCGAACGCCTCGCGCAGCGCGAACATGTCCGCTAGACGGGCGTCCTCGACGCCCCGTTCGCGCATCGTCCGGACGAGGCGCTCGCTCACCTCGATCGCGACCGTCTCGAACGCGTCCTGGTAGTGGAGCGTCTGTCGTCCGACGCCGGCGCCCATATCGAGCAGCGGCCCACGGAGCCAGGAGTCGAGGAACGGATCGCCGTCGAACGGAGCGAAGTACCACCGCTCGATCGGCTGCTCTCGGGTCCGCGACCCGTCGCGGTCGAGAAGCGGTTCCTCTCGCTCTCCGAGGTAGTGATCGCGGAGCGCACGGCCGAACGGGTCCGGGCCCATCACCGCGTACTGGACGTCCGCGAGGTAATAAAACGACGACGAGAGCCGGTACCGAGTGGCCTTCCGCGCCCGCCGCCCACGCCGTCACCGCCTGCGGGCCGCGACGTTCTCCTCGGCCGTCTCGCTACTCACGACCTCGTAGAGGACCGCCCGGCCGCCGTCGGCTTTCGGGCGCAGGATCCGACCGAGTCGCTGGGTGAACTCGCGTTCGCTCCCGCTCCCCGACAGGACGACCGCGACGTTCGCGTCCGGCACGTCGACGCCTTCATCCAAAACGTTCGAGGCGACGATCCGCGAGTAGGTACCGTCGCGAAACCGTTCGAGGATCTCGCGGCGCTCTCTCGTCCCGGTTCGGTGGGTGATCGCCGGGAGCAGAAAGGCCTCCGAGAGCCGGTAGACGAGGTCGTTGTGGGCGGTGAAGACGATCACCCGGTCCTCGCGGTGGCGGTCGAGCAGTTCGCCCAGGCAGTCGACTTTCGCCTCGCTGTTCATCATCAGGTCGCGCGCCCGCTGTTTGGCGAGCAGCGCCTTCCGTGCTCTCGGGTCGTTCCCGGAGCGCTTGACGAGTTCCTGGTAGTCGCTCCCCCGGTTCATCCGGACGTTCGCGCTCCTGAGATACTCGACGAACGTCGACTGCTCGCGCTCGTACTCCCGGCGCTCTTCGTCCGTCAGTTCGACCTCGATCCGCTTCACGTCGTACGGAGCGAGGTGCTCGCCCGCGAGGTCGTCCGGTGAGAGGCGGTGAACGACCGGACCGACGAGATCCTCGATCGTCTCGTGGGCGCCGTCCGGACGCTCGAACGTCGCGGTGAGTCCCAGTCGCGCCGGCGTGGCGAGGAGCCGGGCGATCTCCCGGTAGCCCTCCCCGCCGAGGTGGTGGACCTCGTCGAAGACCACCAGCCCGAACCGATCGCCCACGGAGTCGGCTTTGAGATACGCCGAGTCGTAGGTCGAGACGGTGATCGCCTCCTCGGCCTGGACCCCGCCGCCGAACTGGCCGATCGGGACGTCGAATTCTGTACCTAAAACCTCCCGCCACTGTGAGAGGAGGTCGAGCGTCGGGACGATGACGAGCGTTTGGGTCGAGAGCGCCTCGATCGCGGCGACCGCGATGACGGTCTTCCCGCTCCCGGTCGGGAGTTCGATCACGCCCCGGTCGCCGTTCCCGTGCCACGCATCGAGCGCCTCGCGCTGGTACGCGCGGAGCTCGTACGAGGAGGCGAGACCCGTGAGGGGCCGAACGTCGAGGACGCGGTCCTCGTACTCGATCCCCTCGTGGTCGAGGTGAGCGCAGAGATCCGGGTAGCGGAACGCCGGAGCCCGCCCGGTGAGCGATCGGGCGTCGGCCTCGACGAAGGGGAGCGCCTCGAGCGAGCTATCGGGACCCTCGACGCGGATCGTCCCGCTCTGGTAGTCGAGGGTGAGCGTCATGCGGGCCGAACGGGCGCGGGGGTTAAGAGCGTTGAGCACTCGGCCGTCGTCCCGTCGCCGTGGTCGGCGCGAGCGGGGAACCGTCGAGGAGACCGACACCGTGACCGTCGGGGCGGCTCCCGGACCCTCACGCTCACGTGCCCGCTCGTCCGAAGCGGCGTCGACTCCACCCTGCTCGAACGGCAGCGGGGCTCGACCGGGAGTTCCGCGGCCACGCCTCCCAGCCGCTCGCGCTGGGGCTGTTCGGCGAGATTGGGACACTCGATCCGATCCTGGACCAGGATCACGAACGGATCCCGGCGATCGAACCGGTCGCGTTCGGCCCTCGCTACCGGGTGATCGACTTCGCGGACCTCCCGTCGCCGTACGAGTCCGTCCTACTGATGGGACAGCGCCCGCCGCTCTCGTCGCTGATCGGGCCACCGACCACGGGGCGACACAACCACGAGCGCGACTGACCGTCAGGCTCTGGATTCGCCGCGGCGAGTCGTGCCTCCGGCCACTGATCCCGTGGGTGGCTCACGCTCTCGTTTCGCTGCTCCAGAGAACACTGGTTTCGGACCGGAACCGGGATCGACTCGCTTCCGGTTCGACCCGGTTCGGGTCGTGATCGGTCGGTTCTACGGGTTCGCTACGCCGCGACGCCGAGCCGTTCGAGCTCCTCGGCCGAGTACTCGGCTCTGAGCTCCTCCTCGCTGTGCTCGGCGAGCACGTCGGCTCGCTCGTCCTCGCTCATCTCCGCCACGGATTGGAAGCAGTGACACATTGCACGCTATACGAGGGCGAGAGGCCGTAAAAACCCTGTTAGCACCCGAATCGGTGTTGTGTAATACCTCGTCAAATTTGTTAACTCGAAACAATACTGTTCTCCTCGTTAACATCCGCGCGGCGAGGCCGATTCTACAAACATTAAAACGCTCGGCCGGTAGGAAGGGTATGACCGACGAGCACGACGCGACCGCGTCCGAAGCCGCCGAAGAGGACGTCACGAGAAGCGAGGAACGAGGGAGCGAGGGGGACGTCGGAAGCGAGGCGGAGGCGAACGGGGAAGAGGAGGACGATGCGGAGCAGGTAGGGACCGAGGGGGAGTCGGCGGCGTCGGAGGGGGTCGACGAACTGGAGCCGGAACTCGGCGAGCGCGAGGAACGGATCGCGGAACTCGAGACCGACCTCGGGGAGCGCGAGGAGCGGATCGACGAACTCGAATCGACCCTGCGACGGGTGCGGGCGGACTTCCAGAACTACAAGAAACGGCGTCAGCGCCAGGAAGAGCAGCTGAAGGAGACGGCGACCGAGGACCTCGTGAGCCGGCTCGTCGGCGTCCGGGACAACCTGGTTCGGGCGCTCTCCCAGGACGAGGAGGCGGACATCCGCCCCGGGGTCGAGTCGACGCTCTCGGAGTTCGACCGCGTGCTGTCCGAGGAGAACGTCCGGGTGATCGAGCCGGAGCCGGGGACCGAGATCGACCCGCAGCGCCACGAGGTGATGATGCGCGTCGAGAGCGACCAGCCGGAGGGCACCGTCGACGAGCTCTACACACCGGGCTACGAGATGGGCGAGAAGGTGCTCCGGGCGGCACAGGTGACGGTGAGCGACGGCGAGGAAACCGCCTGATTGCGGACCGTGATATAGGTTCCCGTCTCTCGTCATCGCGAGCCCGAAAACCGATAGCGGGCGTCGAGGTACCGAGGGAGGGTGGGCGCACGATGTAGCAAGGTTTAACCGGTCGAGAACGCAATCTAACGGCAAATGGCGAGCAACAAGATCCTCGGTATCGACCTGGGGACGACGAACAGCGCGATGGCGGTGATGGAAGGCGGCGATCCGGAGATCATCGTCAACGGGGAGGGCGACCGGACGACGCCCTCGATCGTCGCGTTCACCGACGATGACGAACGGCTCGTCGGACGACCGGCGAAGAACCAGGCGGTCCAGAACCCCGACCGGACGATCCGCTCGATCAAACGTCACATGGGCGAGGAGCACACCGTCGAGGTCGATGGCGAGGAGTACACGCCCGAGCAGATCTCGGCGATGATCCTCGGCAAGCTCAAGCGCGACGCCGAGGACTACCTCGGTGACGAGGTCGAGCGCGCGGTCATCACCGTCCCGGCGTACTTCAACGACCGCCAGCGTCAGGCGACGAAGAACGCCGGCGAGATCGCCGGCTTCGAGGTCGAGCGCATCGTCAACGAGCCGACCGCCGCGTCGATGGCCTACGGCCTCGACGACGACTCGGACCAGACGGTGCTGGTCTACGACCTGGGTGGGGGCACCTTCGACGTCTCGATCCTCGACCTCGGCGGCGGCGTCTACGAGGTCGTCGCGACCAACGGCGACAACGACCTCGGGGGCGACGACTGGGACCGGGCGATCATCGACCACCTCGCCGAGGAGTTCCAGAAGGACCACGGGATCGACCTCCGCGAGGACCGCCAGGCGCTCCAGCGACTGACCGAGGCCGCAGAGGAGGCGAAGATCGAACTGAGTAGTAGAAAAGAGACCGACATCAACCTCCCGTTCATCACGGCGACCGACTCCGGGCCGGTCCACCTGGAGGCGAGTCTCACCCGGGCGAAGTTCGAGTCGCTCACCTCCGACCTGATCGAACGGACCGTCGGGCCGACCGAGCAAGCCCTCGAGGACGCCGGCTACGACGCGAGCGAGATCGACGAGGTGATCCTCGTCGGTGGCTCGACCCGGATGCCGCAGGTCTCGGAGCAGGTCGAGGAGCTCGTCGGCTCGGAGCCGAAGAAGAACGTCAACCCCGACGAGGTCGTCGCGCTCGGTGCGGCGATCCAGGGCGGCGTGCTCGGCGGGGAGGTCGACGACATCGTCCTACTCGACGTCACCCCGCTCTCGCTCGGGATCGAGGTGAAAGGCGGGCTCTTCGAGCGGCTGATCGAGAAGAACACGACGATCCCGACCGAGGAGTCGAAGATCTTCACGACCGCCGCGGCGAACCAGACCTCGGTGCAGGTGCGGGTCTTCCAGGGCGAGCGAGAGATCGCCGAGAACAACGAACTGCTCGGCGAGTTCATGCTGAGCGGTATCCCGCCGGCGCCCGCGGGCACCCCGCAGATCGAGGTGACGTTCAACATCGACGAGAACGGCATCGTGAACGTCTCCGCCGAGGACAAGGGCACCGGCTCGAGCGAGGAGATCACGATCGAGGGCGGCGCGGGCCTCTCGGACGAGGAGATCGAGCGGATGCAACGGGAGGCAGAACAGCACGCCGAGGAGGACGAGGCGCGCCGCGAGCGGATCGAGGCGCGCAACGACGCCGAGTCGGCGCTCACCCGCGCGGGCAGCCTGCTCGAGGAGAACGAGGAGAACGTCGACGACGACCTCCAGGAGGAGATCGAGGCGGCGATGGACGAGCTGGAATCCGTCCTCGAGGACGAGGAGAGCGAGACCGAAGAACTCCAGGAGGCGACCGAGGAGCTGAGCACCGCGCTCCAGGAGATCGGCAAGCAGCTGTACCAGCAACAGGCCGCCCAGCAGGCCGCCGGTGCCGGCGGTGCGGGCGCCGACTTCGACCCGGAGGACATGGCCGGCGGACCGGGTGCCGGTCCCGGAGCGGACGCCGGTGCCGGCCCGAGCGGCGACGGCGAGTACGTCGACGCCGACTTCGAGGACATCGAGGACGAAGAGGACGACCGGTAGCCGCTCTCACGGCGGCCGGTCCCGATCGCGGTTTCGTTTCTACGACTCAGTCTGTCAGTCACACCAACACCTATCACGAGGTGTGACGTGTGTGATCCATGGAGCGAGTGACACTCGACGTCGCGAAGGGGATGGTGGCCGCCGCGGAGGAACGGGCAGCGGAGATCGAGGTTCCGATGTGCATCGCGGTGCTCGACGGCGGGGCGAACCCGGTCGCGTTCCACCGGATGGACGACGCGCTGCTCGCGAGCGTCGACATCGCCCGGAACAAGGCGTACACCGCGCTCGCGATGAAGATGCCGACTGAAGAGCTCGCGGGGATGGCCCAGCCGGGCGAGGAGCTCTACGGGATCGAGGCGACCAACGGCGGTCGGATCGTCGTCTTCGGCGGGGGACTCCCGATCGACGGGGACGAGGGCGAACCGATCGGGGCGATCGGCGTCAGCGGCGGGAGCGTCGCGGAGGACGTGACGGTGGCGGAGGCCGGGCTGGACGCGCTCTGAGGCGGTCGGTCAGGCGGCCCCGGATCGGTGTCGCCAGGTCCTGATCCCGAGCGGGAGGACGAGTCCGACGCCGATGAGGACGGCGAGCGCTGCGATCGTGCTGTCGGTCAGTCCCGTCGTCACGTACCAGAGGACGACCGCGAGAACGACGAAGACGACGGTGATCTGCGTGTCGGTCGATACCATCGGTCACCCCGACTCGTCGGAGCACAAAGGGCTTTCGGTGAGGGGGAGTTCGATAGCCTCACTCGCTCTCGTGGAGCCGTTCGCCGCGGTGGAGCCGGGTCGCGATCGAAAAGGTCTGTTCGTTACGCCTGCGGGTGGGGAAGTGCGCGGCCATATACCGGGCGGTCGCCAGCAGCGCGAGCCGTCGCTCCCCGTCGCTCTCGACGGCGTCGAACCGCTGGAACGCCGCCTCGACGCTCTGGATCGTGTGGAAGCCGGCGTCCTCGCGGAGCAGTCCCCGTCCGAGCGTCCGTTTCATGTCGGTGGGGTCGCCCCCGGCGTCGAAGTGTTCGCTCACGAGGCGTGCGGCACGCTCGACCTGGCCCTGTTCGTCGAAGCTCTCGAGCAGCTCCCTCCTGATCGTCGCCGGATCGCGATCCGACTCGCCCGGGTCCGGGACCGGCGCGCGCGGCGTGTTCAGGAAGCGATCCCGGTAGACCGACATCGCGCCGTCGAAACAGCCACGGTAGAGCGCGGTCGCGTCGGTCTTCGACGCCGCCCGGTGGACCGCGTTCGCGTACGTGAACGTGTGGTGGACCGTGTTCCAGTCGCGGAACTCGTTGTTCGTCGCGAAGTAGGCGACCCGTCTGGTGGCCGCGCGGGCGACAGAGTCCGAGAGTTCCTCGACGGTCGCACCCGCGGCGATCGCTTCAGTGAGCGCGTCGATCACCGCGTGCGGGTCCTCCGAGAGCAGCGTCTCGACGAAGCCCTCCGGGCGCTCCCAGTCCTCTCCCTCGCCGGCGGCGACGAGGTCGGGCAGCAGCTCCGCCGCGTCGAAACAGAGCTCGGCGATGTCGATCGGCTGTCGCCACGAGGAGAGCTCCTCCGAGCGGGTCGCCCCCGTGAGCCGGGGGACCGTCGAGGCGAGCACCGCGTCGGCGTGGCCCTCCCAGCCGACGTGTTCCAGGACCTCGAACGCGGTGTTGACGAAGTCGAGGGTGTGGCCGGCGTCCATGTAGAGGTGGTCAGTCGCGGCCGTGAACAGCAACTCCGCGACCCCATCCGGGGGAAGCGTCGCGACCCCGGTGAGCAGACACCGCTCGGCACCGGCACGGTCCCGGACCTCGATCGACTCGCGGAACCACGAGAGCAGGCGTTCGCGGGAGAGCGAGCGGCTCTCGAACGCCCGCTGTTCGAATCGCGGCGGTTCGCCCGCGCTGTCGTCGGCGACCTCGCGGACGCCCGTGAAGATCGCCCGGCGCTTGTCCCGCCCGCCGACGTGGTCGTAGAGCGTCGCGGTGCAGCCAAGCGTCGTCAGCCCCCGACCCCAGCCCGAGTTTCTGTACCGGGTCCCGAACCGGACGGCGGTCTCCACGGGGGTCTGAAAGCCCTCGCCGTGGTCGTCGAGGCCGATCACCGCCTTCGCCATCACGAGGGTGAGGTCCTCCTGGAGGCCGTCCGCGAGGCGGTTGCGCCAGCGCGTCTCCGGTGGAACCGTCGGCTCGGGATCGGGGTCGAGGTGGACCGCGCCGTCTCTCACCTCGACCGGGAACGTCTGGACGTCGTCGGCCCACGGGTCGAACGTGTCGCCCTTCTCGAGTTCGAAGCGGGCGTGGTGCCAGTGACAGGTGAGGATCCCGTCCTCGACGGTGCCCTCGGTCAGGGGAAAGCCCATGTGCGGACAGCGGTTGTCCACCGCGTACACCTCGCCCTCGTGGTGAAAGAGCGCGATCGCCTGCCCGTCCGCGGAGACGAGCGTACGGCCCTCGGCCTCGAGGTCCGAGAGCGAGGCCACCTCGACGAAGCCCTCCGTGGTATCTGTCGACATGGGACGCGGTACGATCGGTACCAGGTAAAAGGTTCGCTGAAGGGGATTTCAGTCGGTTCGAGGGGACGATTCCGACGGCAGCGAGGCGAGCGATCGGATCCGGGTACCGACCGACCCCACCGCCCGGAAGCCGTCGTCGGTGTGCTCCAGGAGCGTCCCCTCGTTCGTCCCCGCGAGGAGGGTCCGACCCGCGACCGTCCACGCCGTGACCACCTCGTCGGGCTCACCGGGGTAGGCCAGCCGTTCGCCCTCCGAGTCGTCGCCGTCGAACCGGAGGAGGAGGCCATCGGCCCCGTCGGGGCCGTCCCACTCGCCCGGCGGGCCGCGGGCGATTCCCGCGTAGAGCGCGTCGTCGAAACCGATCGACTCGCTGAGATAGCGGTGGGGGACCGCACCGTCCAGCCGTTTCCACGACCGCCCCCCGTCTGCCGTACGGTAGAGCCCCGTTCCCGTCGAGACGACGGAGGTCGAGGGACTCTCGACGAGGACGTGGTGGGCGTCGTCGTGGACGCCCTCGCGGCGCGACTCCCACGACCCTCCCCGGTCCCCGCTCACGTAGATCCCGCCGACCTCGACCCCGACGAGCAGCCAGGCGGGGTCGTCGGGGTGCGTCGCTACGGTCCGGATCCGCGGTGTGGGGTGGTGTGGCGGGGTCTCCCACTCGTCGCTCTCGGGGAGGTCGCGTTCGGTGGCGACCTCCCGCCAGGTCTCCGTGCCCGCTGCCGTGCGGTAGAGGCGAACGCCGTCGGTCCCCGCGTAGAGCTCGTCACCACCCGGGCTGGCAGCGACGGAGTGGACCCCCTCGGTCGGCACCTCCAGGTCCGCCCAGGAGCGGCCACCGTCTGCCGAACGGTAGAGCCCGGTCGCCGCGGCCGCGAACAGCTCCTCGCCGATCCGTCTGAGGAGCGTGACCCGCCCACAGCCGAGGACGACCTCCTCTCCCCTCCCGAAGCGGACGACGCCGACGTCGGTCCCTGCGAACACCGGCATGGGCCGAGGTCGACCCGCGGAACCATATAGATGGGTTCCGGAGCCGACAGCCCCACAAGCGGTCAGTTCAAATGTCTCGACCGAATACGGGTGGTTAACTGATGAGCGAGGATTTCTACGAGATCCTCGGCGTGAGTCGGGACGCGAGCGAGGAGGAGATCAAGCGTGCCTACCGGGAGAAGGCAGCGCAGTACCACCCCGACGTGAGCGACGAACCGAACGCCGAGGAGAAGTTCAAGGAGGTACAGAAGGCCAAGGAGGTGTTGGCCGACGAGGACCAGCGGGCGGCCTACGACCGGATGGGCCACGACCGGTTCGAGCAGGCCGAGAAACGCGGCGGCTTCGACGGCGGGGCGGGCGGCGATCCGTTCGGCGGCGGCGACCCCTTCGGTGGGGGCGGTCTGGGCGACATCTTCGAGCAGTTCTTCGGTGGCGGTGGCAGGAGCAGAAACGGCCCACGCCAGGGTGCGGACCTCCGGACGGCGCTCACGATCACCTTAGAGGAGGCTTACGAGGGGGCGGCGAAGGAGATGACGCTCACCCGGCCGACCGAGTGCGAGGCCTGCGACGGCCAGGGGGGCCACGACCCGACGACCTGTGGCGAGTGTGGCGGCAGCGGGCAGGTCACGCAAGTCCAGCAGACGCCGTTCGGCCGGATGCAGCAGACGACGACCTGTCGGCGCTGTGGCGGCGAGGGAAAGCAGTTCGCCGAGCGCTGTGGCGAGTGCCGCGGCGAGGGCGTCGTCCGGGAGGAGACGACCCTCACCGTGGACGTGCCCGCCGGGATCGCCGACGGTCAGACGCTCCGGATGGAGCGCGAGGGAGCCCCGGGCGAGCGCGGCGGCAGACGGGGCGACCTCCTGATCGAGATCACCGTCGAGGAGCACCCCGACTTCGAGCGCGAGGGCGACGACCTCAGGTACCGTGCGCCGATCTCGTTCCCACAGGCGACGTTCGGCGACACCATCGAGGTGCCGACGCTCGACGGCGCGGTCGAGTTCGACGTCGAGAAGGGAACGCAGAGCGGCGAGACGTTCAGGCTCGAGGGGAAGGGGATGCCCCGGCTCAGACGCCGCGGTCGGGGCGACCTCTACGTCACGGTCCAGGTCGTCACGCCGAAGTCGCTCAACCGCGAGCAGCGCGAGGCGCTGGAGGCGTTCGCCGAGGCAGGCGGCGAGGAGGTCGAGGTCGGGAAGGGCTTCTTCGAGAAGATCCGCGACACGTTCTGAGGGATCACCGCTCGCCGACCTCGTACCTGAGTTCGACGACTCCGTTCGAGCGCTCCGTACTGTCGAGCAACGCGAGTCGGTGCTCTTCAGTGCCGTCCCCGAACAACGCGAGCCCGTCGCCGAGCAGGATCGGAACGATGCTCAGGCGGATCTCGTCGGTTCTACCTGCTCGCAGGAACGAGCGCGCGAGCGCCGGCCCGCCGACGAGCCAGACGTGCTCGTACCCGCTCGTGAGGTCGTCGGCAATCCTCTCTACCCCGCCCGAGACCAGTTCGACCCGCTCGGTCGCACGCCGGAGGTCGCGTTTCGTCACGACGTACGTCGGCTTTCCCCCGTAGGGCCACTCTCCGAAGGAGAGCACCTGCTCGTAGGTGCGCGATCCCATCACCAGACAGTCGACGCTCTCGAAGAACGCCTCGTAGCCGCCCGGTTCGTCCTCGCTGTCGTCACCGAACCCCTCGAGCCAGGCGACGTCGCCCTCCTCGTCGGCGACGAAGCCGTCGAGGCTCGTCGCGATGTACAGCGTGATCCGTCCGGAGCCCATCCGCAGTCTACCTCCGCGTCCCGAATAGATCGATCGGTCCCCGGAGGTCAGCCGTCCGTTTCCCCACCTTCGACGCGTGACTTGAGCGCCCGGTTCATCGCGCGGAACCCGGCTTTCACGCCCTCGGCGTCGAGCACTGCGGGCATCAGCAGTCCCGAGAAGGTCTCGCGGTGGACGAACCGCGTCTTTCCATCCACCCGTTCGAGCCGGAACTCGTGGCGGCCGTCGAAGAGGTTCGGGACGACGAGTCTGCCGAGCCACTCCAGTCGTCGGTTCGGCTCCGCGACCACGAGTCGTGGCCGGAACGTCATCCCGCGCGATCCGGGCGGTTCGATCCGGACCCGGAGACGGGCGCCGGGGATCGCCTCGCCCTCGATCCGTGTGACGAACGGGTTCCACTCGGGGTAGGACTCGAAGTCGGTGAGCACCGCCCAGACCGCCTCGGGTGTGGCGTCGATCTCGATCTCCGTCTCGATCGTTCGCATACCGACCCTACGGAGGGCGAGTATTTGAGCGTCGAGGAGGACTACCCGCAGTCCCACGAGTCGGCACGCGGAAACCGAGTTGCCCGCAAGGCATACACGAACTATCACCCGACGATCACGGCGAACTCCCCCAAGCGACCTCCAGATCGAGGGAGAACGGCCGAAATCGGCTAGAGCCGACCTGTCACGAGCGGCCAGATCCACCGATACCCGCAGAACGAACCGGAACCGACCCCGCTTTTCACCCAACGGGCCGAAGGGAGGGCATGGAGACTATCGGCGAGATCGTCGCCCGCGACCGGCGTTCTCGCGACCCTGCGCTCCGCGCCCCAACCGGCGTGAACACCCGCTACGACTACTACCAGTTCATCACGACCGCCCAGAAGACGGGGAACTTCTTCCGGCACTTCGGGGTCGGCTCCGGTACCACCGTCGCGGTCGTGAGCGGGCCGAGCGGCGCGCCGCTGCTCTCGCTGTTCGGGGCGGCGCTGCTCGGCGCACGGGTTCGGTTCGACCCACCGAACGAGGTCGAAGACAGGCTGCTCGTCGCACCCACCGACCGGATCGAGCAGTACGAGGTCGGCCGGAGCGGGCACCGGATCGCCTACGGCGACGGCGAGAGCCCGACCGGCGTCCAGGGGTTCGGCGAGGGCGTCTGGAGCGAGAACCCGGCCTGCCCGATCCCGCCGGATCTCGGGCGGGAGGACCCCGCACTCGTCGCAGAGGGGCGCGAGTACAGCCACCGGGACCTGCTCGATACCGCCGAGTCGATCCGGACGGAGTACGAGGTCGCTCCAGGTACCGAGGTGGCGATCCGCGCCGCGCTCTCGATACCCGGAACGGTCGCCGCTGGTGTACTCGCCCCGCTCCTCGCGGGTGCGACGGTCGTCTTCCCGGACGAGGAGGTCTGTGACGTCGCGGTCGCGGCGGGAGCGGCCCCCGAACCCGTGGTGATCCGGGTCGATTCGCTACCGATCGAGGGAGGGCGAAGATGAGAGAGCGAAGGGACGACGGGATCTACCGGAGCGAGACCGGTAGAGAGGAGATCGAACGCCGGTACCGGGAGATGGTCGATTCGTTGGGCGAGTTCGACGAGCGGTGGGTCGAGACGCGCTTCGGCGAGACCCACGTGCTCGTCACCGGTCCAGTGGAGGGAACACCCCTGCTCGTCTTCCACGGTGGGAACGTGGTCAACCCGGTGAGTCTGGAGTGGTTCCTCCCGCTCGCCGACGAGTTCCGGCTCTACGCACCCGACACGATCGGCCACCCGGGACTGAGCGCGGAGACGCGCGTCTCTCCACGGGATTCGAGTTACGGGGAGTGGGTGGCGGATCTGCTCGACGGACTCGGCCTCGACAGCGTCGCGATGGTGGGGCCCTCCTACGGCGGCGGGATCGTCCTCAGAACCGCCGCCTACGCCCCCGAGCGGATCGAGCGGGCAGCGCTGATCAACCCGGCCGGACTCGGGACCGGATCGATCGTCCGAATGCTCCGCGAGATCGTGCTCCCGATGTTCCGCTATCGGCTTCGACCGACTCGCGACCGGCTCCACCGGGCCGTCGCCCCGATCTTCACCGACCCGATCGAGGAGGGAGACCGAGAGCTCCTCGACCTGATCGGCACGGTCTTCCGCGAGGTGCGTCTCGAACGCTCGTTCCCGAAGCGGGCGACGCGCGATGAGCTCTCGGAGTTCGGTTCGCCGACGCTCCTCGTACTCTGCGAGGAGGACGTCTTCTTCCCGCCGGATCGCGTGAGACCGCGTGCCGACGCGGTGATCCCGTACCTGCTCGGGGCGGTCGTGCTGGAGGGCGAGTCACACTTCCCGTCGGAGCGGGGGAGAGAGCGGATCGTCTCGGAGCTGCGGACGTTCCTCCGCTGACCTTACAGGGCGTCGTCGAGGTCGTCGATCGCGTCGGGGTTCTCGATCGAACTCAGGTCGCCCAGGTCCTCGCCGGTATAGCTCGCCTGCACCGCCCGGCGGACGATCTTCCCGCTCTGGGTTCGCGGGAAGTCGGGGACGAACAGCACCTCTCTCGGCCGGAACGGTTTCCCTAACTCCTCGCCGACCTGCTCTCGGA
>SKWB01000372.1 GCA_007129135.1 Halococcaceae archaeon
GATCGCCGCCGCCCTCTACGGGCTCTCGGGAACGCTCACCACCGGACTCGGCCTCCTCCTCTGGATGCTCCCCGACGCGCTCGTCGACCCGGCGCTCTCCGCGACCGAATACGAGCCCGATCGGGTCGCGGGCGGACCGGGCGAGTTCTCCTACTGGGACGGGAGCCGGGTGATCGAGGGGACAATCAACGAGTTCCCCCTGTTCGCCTACCTCAACGGTGACCTCCACGCCCACATGATGAGCGTCCCGTTCGTCCTCCTCGTCCTCGCCTGCTGTTACGAGTACACCCACACGCCGGAGGGCGAGCGGGGGCGACGGCTCGCGCTCCTCGTCTGCGGGGGGCTCCTCGCCGGCCTGCTCGCGCTCGTCAACACGTGGGACCTCCCGATCGCCGCGGGCCTCCTCGCACTCGCGATGGCACTCGCACCCGCGGGGCCGGAGACGCTGCTTCCCGCGCGGTTTCGGCCGTCGCTGCGGCCGTTCCACGACGAACTCCGTCGCCCGATCCTCGCGGGGCTCTTCGTCGTCCCGCTCGTCCTCCTCGGGCTCCTCGGCCTCCTCCCGTTCCTCGCCGACACCGCGAGCGCCCGGTCGGTCGGCTTCCTCCCGGATCGGAGCCCGCTCGGCTCGTTGGTGCTCGTCCACGGCGCGTTCCTCGTCGCTCTCTGGGGGTTCTTCCTGAGCCGCGAGGAGCTCCGCGACCGGCGCATCCGCCTCGTCTCCGTCGCCGTCCTCGCGCTGGTCGTCGGCTGGTTCGCGGGTTTCGCCGCGGCGGGGGTGGCGCTGCCGTTGCTCGTGCTCGGCTGGTACCGCTGTCGGGTTCGGGGCGAGTTCCTCTCCCTGCTCGTCGTCGCGGGCGCGGGGCTCGTGCTGATCGTCGAGTTCGCCTACGTCGTCGAGAGTGCGGGTCCGGAGCGGCTGAACACGGTGTTCAAGACCTACGCACAGCTCTGGGGGCTCTGGTCGGTCGCAGGTGGCGTCGCGCTCGCAGCCCTGTTCCGTGACTGGCGCGGGTCGGTCCCCACCGGTTCGGTCCGGACGGCGTCCGTCCTCGTGGTCGCCATCGTGGTCGCCTGTTCGGGCCTCTACGCCCCGTTCGCGCTCGCGAACCACGCGGCGACCTACGACGGGAACAGCCTCGACGCGACGGCGTTCGTCGCCGAGGACCACCCCGAGGAGGCCGACGCGATCGCCTGGCTCGACTCCCGCGAGGGGCAGCCGACGATCGTCAGCGCGCCCGGAACCCACGAGTCGGGGATCTACCGGTGGGTCAACGCCCCGTCGAGCCTCACGGGCGTCCCGACCGTCGCGGGCTGGGCCCACCAGACCGGCTACCGCGATCCAGCGGCCTACCACGCACGCGTCGCAGACCTCGAACGGATCTACGAGGGCGATCCCGACGAACGCCTCGCGCTGCTCGACGAGTACGACGTCGCGTACGTCTACGTCGGGCCGGAGGAGCGAGACCGGTACGACCTCGAGCCGTTCGAGGAGCTACCGGGCGTCGAGGAGGAGGGGGCCTTCGGCGAGGTCGTGATCTACCGGGTGGACTAGACGATCGTCGGCGGGCCGCGCTCGGTCACGGTCACCTCGGACTCGTCGACCGCTTCCACGTCGAGGAAGTGCGGGACGTACTCCTGGCGCTGGTAGGCCTCGCGCTCCTCTTCGGTGCCGACGATACACCAGAGCTGCATCCGGTCGGGGCCGTGCCACTCGCCGTTGCGCGAGATGCCGAAACAGACGAGCTCCTCGCCGTCGACCTCGATCCGCCCACCTTTTCTCACCCCGGGGTCGCCGTGGATGATGAGCCGCTTCATACGAGCGGGTTCGCGCGAGGGTGGCCTAAGCGTTTCGAACGCCGGGGCGCGTAGGCTTTTGTGCTCGCCCTCCGTTCGTGCACCATGCGACACGCACCCGGCCCGCTACTCACGGTCGACGTCGGCGAGCGAACGTACGAGACGACCGGGATCGACGACGTTCTCGAGCGCTTCATCGGCGGTCGCGGCGTCGCGACCGCGCTCGCCCACGACCGGATACCGTTCGATGCCGACCCCTACGGCCCCGAGAACCGGATCTACCTCGCGACCGGCCCGCTCCAGGTCTCGGAGATGAGCTTCACCGGGAGGATGAGCCTGACCGGGCTCTCCCCGTTGACCGACGGGTTGCTCTCGACGAACGCGGGGGGCTACCTCTCGCGTGAGTTCGCCGACACCGGCTACAGCGCTGTCGAGATCGTGGGCGAGAGCGACGAACTCCTCGCGGTTCACGTCACCGACGAGGGCGTCGAGTTCGAGGAGGTCCCCGACCTCGAGGGGGCGACGGTTCCCGAGGTGACGGAGGTGATGGACGAGGCACACGACCTCGCCTCGGAGAACCTGATCACGATCGGCCCCGCCGGGGAGAACCTCGTGCGGTTCGCCTGCGTGATGACCTACGACAGCCGGGCGTTCGGCCGCGGCGGCCTCGGTGCGGTGCTCGGCTCGAAGAACGTGAAGACCGTCTCGTTCCGCGGGGACTCACGGCACACGGTCGACCTCCCGGAGGAGGTCCAGAGCGAGATCCACCGCGAGGCGGCGACGACCGACGACATGATGAAACGGCAGGGGACGACCTCCGGTACCGAGTTCATCAACGACAACTTCTCGCTCCCCACGAGATACTTCTCGGAGTACGAGTTCGAGGCGGTCGAGTCGATCGGCGGGAACGCCGTCGAGGAAAAGAAGTACAAGAAAGAGGCCTGCTCGGTCTGTGCGTTCGCCTGTAAACTCCCGACGCGCGACGAGGAGCGCGGCGTCGAGACCGAGGGCCCGGAGTTCGAGACGGTCTTCTCGTTCGGCTCGAACTGCGGGGTCGGCGACGTCGTGGACGTGATGATCTCGAACGAGCTCTGTGACGTCTACGGGATGGACACGATCTCGTGTGGGAACTCGGTCGCGGCGTACCTCGCCGCACACGACGAGTTCGGCAACGCGGAGCTGATCCACGACCTCGTCGAGAAGATCGCGCTGCGCGAGGGGGAGGGCGACCTGCTCGCGGAGGGCGTCGACCGGGTCCACGACGAACTCGGCGTGGAGAACTTCTCCGTGAAGGGGATGGAGTTCGCCGCCCACGACGGTCGGGTGCTCCAGGGCCAGGGTCTCTCCTACGCGGTGGCGAACCGTGGTGCCGACCACATGTACGCCTCGATGCTCTCGCTCGAGTACTCCGGCGAACTCGACCCGGAGGGGACCGCCGGAAAGGCCGAGCGGTTGATCGAACGCGAGAACCGCAACGCGCTCCGGGACAGCGGTATCGTCTGTGCGTTCGGCGGCGACTACGTCCCCGACGAGAGCCTGGAGGAACTGCTCGACGCCCCGATGGAGGAACTGCTCGACGCCGGGGGACGGGTCGTCGAACTCGAACGCCACTTCAACAACGAACGGGGGATGGACCGCGCGGACGACCGCCTGCCCTACGAGCTCCCAGACCTCGAGAGTTCGATCGAGGAGTACTACGAACTGCGGGGCTGGAGCGACGACGGAACCGTCCCAGGCGAACAGGTCGCGGAGTACGCGAACGCGGACTGACCGGATCCGCCGATCACCGGGGGTGCGAGCCGAAGCGTGTCGCCCTCCTCTACCCTCGTCTCCCCGCCGTCTTCCTGCGTGACGTGTCTCCCGTTTCTCGTCACCGTCACGCCCGAGAAGTCGACCTCCTCGCCCTCGAAGAGCCGCTCTCTCAGTTCGGGGTACGCTTCACAGAGCGCGTGGAGGGCCTCCGCTACCGTCCTCTCGTCTTCGAGTTCGACGTCGACGGTCTTCTCGCCCGTGACCTCCCGGAGCGGACCGAACAGCTGACAGCTGATCTCCATACCCCGACTCGGGACCGACCGCTCTTGTAGTTCGCCGTCCTCTCCCGAGTCGTGTCACGGATCGAGGTCACCGTCCGGTGTTACGGCGCCGTCAGGGAGCGGGTCGGCGAGCGCTCGGTCACGCTCTCGGTTCGAGAGGGCGCGAGCGTCGCCGACGCGCTCGCGGCGCTCGCCGAACGGTCTCCCGGGTTCGACCCGGACGACGACCTGTTCGTCCTCCGCGACGGGGAGCACCTCTCGGTCGAGGAGCGACGGACGTCGGAGCTGGTGGAGGCGACGACGCTCTCGGTCTCCGATCCGGTCGGTCGGGAGTGAGAGACCGGGCCGGGCTCGCTGGTGTTTGGGGCGCTTGAGCGTCGCGTTCGACGGCCCGACGGTACCCGAGTGAGGACGGCGAACCGCGTCAGTACGTGCAGTGGTATTTCGAACATCCCGGCGTCCTGAAACGCCACGGATTCGGGTGATGAGCCGACGGCGGTACCCTCGGGCGCACAGACCCGTGGCCCGTCCGCGCGGTTTCCGCTATCGAGGGCACGGCTATCGCGTCACTGCCTGCGTGTTCGGGCCGGAAGAACCCACGACAGACCAAACGGGTTTTAACCGGGCGTGCCCAACGCCAGTCCAGAGTATACCCTATGGAGATCCCACGACGGTTCAACACGTACTGTCCGCACTGCAACGCCCACCACGAACACGAACTGGAGAAGGTGAGACAGGGCCAGGCCTCGGGGATGACGAAGGTCCAGGGTCGCCAACGCGAGCGCCAGCGCTCGGGCATCGGGAACGCAGGGAAGTTCTCGAAGGTGCCGAGCGGCGAGAAACCGACGAAGAAGACGAACCTCAAGTACCA
>SKWB01000199.1 GCA_007129135.1 Halococcaceae archaeon
GACGAGGTGGTAGGTCACGACGAAGCCGTTCTCAACCGGGAGGCCCGAGAAGACCCCCGCCTGGAACTGCGTCATCCAGTAGAGCAGCATCATCAGTGCGCCGCCGAAC
The DNA here is from genome assembly GCA_007129135.1 of Halococcaceae archaeon. Classification (GTDB taxonomy): domain Archaea; phylum Halobacteriota; class Halobacteria; order Halobacteriales; family Halalkalicoccaceae; genus Natronorarus. The sequence continues at coordinate 110 of SKWB01000199.1, forward strand.
GCGGCCAGCCTGACGAAGGCCCCGGCGAAGAGCGCGAGGCCGATCAACACCTGTCCCCAGACGTTGAGCGGGTCGATCAGCCAGAGCCAGCCGTCGGCCATCCCGGCGAACACGCCACCCAGTGGGTTCCCCTCGGGGACGGCGTTCGTGAGGAAGCCGGCCGCGGTCCAGCCCGGGTCGAGCAGCTTCTCTATCCCCGCCGAGAGGAAGACGTAGGCCATCACCAGCCGCAGCGACAGCAGCGAGTAGCCCACCCACGTCTCCGAGTACTCGAACGCGACGTTCTTCCCGAACACTTCCGTCCGCATCGTTTGTGTGGACATGATAGTTCTTCTCCGTGTGAACGGACGTCCCCCGAGATATAGGCTGATTCGACAGTTCTCACCCCGTGAGAACCGGTTCTCACTCCGCGAAGAGCCCGATCTCTCGCTCTAGCCCCGCTCTCTCGGCGTAGGCGAGCGTGTAGTAGTCCCGGTCTCGGAGCTCGGTCGGGTCGTCGGTGACGACCGTCCCGCCCTCCTCCATGAACAGCCGCCGGCCGTAGGTGACCTCGTAGCCCGCCTCGGCGAGTTTCGCGTGTGTCGCCGGGACGTCGGTCACTTTGAAGAGAACCAGCCGATCCGGGCCCACCGGCGCGGCACCGTCGGCGGCTTCGGCCAGGGTGAGGCTCGCGCCGGCGTCGATCTCGACGTCGAGGGCGCTCGCGAACGCCGTCGTAGCGCTCACCCCGGGGACGACCTCCACGTCGACGTCGGGGTGAAAGCGAGAGAGCGTCCGTCGGAGGTGGCCGAACGTGGAGTAGACGTTGGGGTCGCCGAGAGTGACGAACGCGGCGTCGCCTCCTTCGGCCCGGGGGGCGACCGCGTCCGCGGCCTCTCGCCACGCCCGGCGGAGTTCCTCCCGATCGCGCGTCATCGGGAACGAGAGCTCCGAGAGTCTCCCTTCGGGGACGTACTCGCTCGCGACGCGCCGCGAGAGCCGCCCCGGCGAGTAGACCACGTCGACCGACTCGAGCACCTCGACCCCGCGGACGGTGACGAGGCCGGTGTCTCCGGGGCCGAGACCGACGCCGTAGAGCGTCATCGGTGGTCCGTCCCCCGCGCTCGGTCCGTCGGGTCCGACGTCTCCGTATCCATGCGCCCAGTAGCGACGGCGAGCGCTTCGTGGTTACGGTGTTCGACCCACCACGGTTGGGTGGCCGTCTATCGCTCCCGTGTGGAGCCCGGGAGCGAAACTGCAACGGGTGTCGTGGACCGGTCGGCGTCGGATCCTCCGGCCTCCACGTCGGTCGCCCGATGGATCGCGGCCTCGATAGCGGCCGGCGTGAGGTCCGGGTGGACCGGGAACGTGTAGAGGCACGCCGCGAGATGGTTCGTGACGGCGAACCGGTCGTTGGCCCGTACCTCGTCCGGCAACGGTGGCCACGGCTGCCCGAGCACGGCGACCGGCTCCGCGAGATCGGTCAACACGGTCGGGTAGTACTGCGGGCAGGTCTCGACCCCGAGCGAGGGGTAGACCTGGGCGAGCCCCGGCCGCTCCGCGAACAGGCGCTCCCAGACCGCGTAGTTCTCCCGGCGACGTCGTCGGATCGCGGCCGGATCGACCCGTCTCGCGACCCGCGCGGAGAGCCACGACATCTCCCCCTTCGAACGGCGGTAGAGCGCCCTCGGGTTCCGGGCGCTCGGTGTGGGGGGTGAGGACTGACCGGCGCTCCGTCTCCGCGTGGCCGATCGGATCGACCGCCGGGCACGTGTGAGCGACGCGCTCGCGAGATACCGGAGGTCGGCAGGCGTCGGACCGGAGGCGACCCCGGACCTGGGCAGCGTTCCTCGGAGCGCCTCGTCGGCCACGTAGAGCACCGCCCCGTCGGGTATGGGGAGAGCCTTGTGGAGGCTCGCGAAGCCGAGGTGTCCGACCGTACCGGCGAGACCACCCTCGCCGACGCTGAACGCGCCGTGGGCGGCGTCGTCGACGAGCACCGCGCCGTGTGCGTCACAGAGCGATCGGAGCGCCTCGTTCACCTCGATCGGCTGCGGTTTCCCGAAGTACCCGACCGAGACGACCGCGAGGGTGTCCCCGTCCACGAGCGAACGGACGTCCCCGAGGTCCGGCCTGAGGTCGGCACGCATCCGGTGAAACCGGGGGGTGAGTCCGGCCTCGCGAATCGGCTCGACGAACCCGTCGGGAATGTACGCGGGCAGGACGACCTCGGAGCCGTTCCTCGCCGCCATCGCCAGGTCGAGGGCGTCTCGGAAGGCCCACTTCCCGGAGCGGTAGTAGGCGTACTCGTACTCGGTGTGCGAGCGGACGAATCGGTCGAAGCCGGGACCACTGGCGACGAGGGATCTGGGCGAGAGCGACGGACCGCGGTGGAGGGCAGCCATGGCTCAACGCACCTTCGCGACGAGCGACCTGGCGGTGACCGCCAGGTCGGCGGCTGGAGAGCGTTTGAGCGCGCCGTGGTAGTGGACCAGCTCCGGGGCGAACTTCGATTTGTACCGGCAGATCCGCTCGGTGTTCGCACCGACGAAGTCGTACCGCTCCAGTCCACGCTCGCGCGCGTCGCGGATCACGTGCCAGTCGAGCAGGTCGTTCACCGGGATCTCGACGTCGGCTTTCGTCCCGCCCTGCCAGCGGTAGATCGTGTCGCCGAACTCGACGGTGACGATCCCGCCGGCCATCTCCCCCTCCGAACCGTCGCAGACGTACGGCCTGACCTGCCCCTCGGGGAGGTCGGTGTAGAGCCGGTCGATGTACTCCCGGGTGATGTGGTAGGGCTCTCCCTGCTCCTCGTGGCGCTCTCTGACCCGTTCGATGATCTCGCGGGCGTCGTCCAGCCCGCCGACCTCGATGTTGTACTCGCTCTCGTCGGTCTTCGTGACGTTCGAGCGGGCGTCGCTCGACAGCGCCATCAGCAGGTCGTCCTCGCTCGGCGTGAGGTCCGTGATATACGTGTAGTACGGCGTCACGTCGAAGCCCGAATCCGAGAAGGGCCTGAGGTCCGTGTAGCGGTCGACGGTCCTGATGTGTGTGATGTCGGGGTCGAGGTTCGAGTCGATCCACTCGATGCTCCCCTCGACGAACCGGCGGGCCCGACGGTCGAGCTTTCGCTGTTTCAACCCGTCGACGTCACAGAGCGCCGTCCCGAGGTAGTAGACCTCCGTCCCCGAGGGCGGGGAGACGACGGTGGTAAAGGGCCCCTTGGTGCCCTCGAACAGCGGGAGCACGCCGATCACCTGCTCGCCCTTGTACGCGAGCAGCGGGTGCAGCGTCGTGTCGGTGTGATCCGCGAGCAGCTCCAGGGCCTCGCGCTGGTGGAACGGCCCGGCGTGTGGGGACCGTTTCAGGTAGCCGTTCCACGCCGCGAACTCCTCCCCGTCGGCGACCGTGAACCGGTAGCTCACTCGGATCCCTCCAGGTAGCCGAGGGCGGCGAGACGACCCTCGACCGCCTCGTCGTCGGTCTCGCGCCGGTCCCGCTCGCCCACCTCGTACGCTTCGGTCCCGGTCTCGCGGACGAACGGGAGCGCCCGGCCGTCCATCCGGTCGCTCCGGGGGATCGAGAGCGCCGAGCAGATCGTCGGGGCGACGTCGAAGAGGTGTGCCTCGTCGATCTCCCCGGGCTCGATCGCCTCGCCGTTCGCGACGAGCAGCCCCTGCATCTTGTGGTTCCAGGGCTCCGCGGGCGGGCCGAAGGTCTCCCCTTTCAGATCGGCCGAGAGCATCGTCTCGAACGCTCGAGGGACGGTCACGATGTCGACGGCGTCGTCGACGTGTGGCCCCTCGAAGTACGCCTCGCGGCGGGCCACCTCGGAGAAGACGGGGTCGCCGTCGGGGGTGCGAACCGCGCTCAACAGCTGTATCAGCCCCTCCCTGACCGACTCGTACTCCTCTTCGGTGACGACCCCCTCGGGCTCCCTCCCGGCGAGGTTGATCCTCACACCGAGTTCGATCCACGAGCGGACGTAGGCGGTCGAGTTGGCGAAGTCGACGCCCTCCCGCCCCGCACGCTGTGCCTGTGCGGGGACGAGTTTCGCGGCCACGCCGTCGAGTCTCACCGCGCGGAGGAGCCTGCCGGCGCGAGCCGGTGTCACGCCGAGTTTCGCTGCCGTCGCGACCGCCGTCCCGGCGAGCCCCGGTCCGCGCTGTGTGTCGGTCTCGCCGTCTCGAAGGCTGTCGTTCAGGATCGGCAGCCAGGCGGGCATCCCGCCCTGTGTCGTCTCGACGTAGCCCTGCTCCCGGAGGAACTCGTTGACGCGGAACTCGTCGCTCCCGTAGGGCCCCATCCCGTGGTCGCTCGCCAGCAGCACGGTCCCGACGTCGAACTCCTCGAGGATCGCGCCGATCTCGCGGTCGACCGCTCGATAGATCGCCTCGACCATCCCCTCGCCGTCGTCGGCGTAGAGCTCGTCGGGATACTCGTGGAAGACGGAGTCGGTTCCCTGGAACTGGAGGAAGCCGAAGTCCGGGTCGAACCGGTCGGCGAGATACCGGAAGGCGTCGCCGCGCTGTTCGACCAGCGAGACGTACTCGCCGGGCTGGTCGGCCTCGTCGTCGGGGTAGACGCGGTACTCGCCGATCGCCTCCC
>SKWB01000234.1 GCA_007129135.1 Halococcaceae archaeon
ACTCAGCGGCGCCACTGGTCTCGCTAGCTTCGCGGGCTGCATCGGAGAGGACGCGACCGACGACGACGACGAGGCCGAACCCGACGACGACGCGGACGACGACGCCGAAGAGACCGACGACACCGACGAACCGGACGACGACACCGACGACGAGGAGGAAGAGGACCTCGAGGAGGCCGACCCGGACGAGGGCGGGGAGATCCTCTCGCTTCACGCCGGCGGGACCGAAGGGACGTACTACCCGCTCGCGGGTGACATGAAGTCGATCATCGAGTCGCATACGCCACACGGGATCCAGGTCCAATCGACCGGCGCGAGCGTCGAGAACGTCGCGAGTCTCGGCCGCGAGGAGGCGGAGATGGCGCTCATCCAGAACGACATCGCCTACTTCGCGTTCAACGGCGAGGGCCTCGACGAGTTCGAGGGCGAGCCGATCGAGAACCTCCGCGGGATCGCCTCGCTCTACCCGGAGACGATCCACATCGTCACCCAGGAGGACTCCGGAATCGAGAGCCTCGAGGACCTCGAAGGCGCCTCGGTCAACACCGGCGACCTCGGCAGCGGCACCCAGGTCAACGCGCTCCAGATCCTCGAATCCGCGGGCATCGAGGAGTTCAGCGAGGAGAACACCGACTTCGGGACCGCGGCCGACCAGATCGGCGACGGCGACGTCGACGCGGCGATCACCGTCGGCGGGTATCCGCTCGGGGCGATCGAGGACCTCTCCGCGACCCAGGACATCGCGTTCGTCGAGGTGAGCGGCGACGTCCGCGACCAGGTGCTCGGCGACGCGGAGTGGCTGGCCGAGGACACCATCCCCGGAGGGACGTACGACGGCATCGAGGACGACGTCGAGACGATCTCGGTCCAGGCGATGCTCGCGACGCACGAGGGCGTCGACGAGGAGATCGTCGAGGAGGTCACGGCCGCGATGTTCGACAACGTCGACGACTTCACCACCCAGTCGGAGTTCATCGACCTGGAGAGCTCCCAGGACGGGATGCCGATCGACCTACACCCGGGCGCCGAGGCCTACTTCGACGAGCAGGACCTCGACGACTGATCGAGCACCGAGAGCCCACCGATTCACCGTGACGACGCCACCGGCGACCACCCCACGACCGTGGCCTCAGTGACCAGACGCCGGCTTCTCGTCTCCGCTCTCGTGGTCGCCGGAGCGACCACGGTGGCGGCTTCGTCCGTCCGTTCGGAGACGACGCTGGTCGTCGCCGACGCCGACTCGCGGGAGCGACTCCTCGAGGTCCCCGTCGACCAGGGCACGGAGGTGACGCTCGCCTACACCCACAGCGTGCAGAAGACACCGGTCGAGGACGTCTACGTCGTCGACGGAACCGAACTCAGGGCCGATCGGTCGGTCTTTCACTCCTTCGGGGCGGGACTCCCGACGGAGAACGTCACGCGAACCGATGAGGGCTACGTCGTCTCCGGCTCCGGGAGCCACGAGGAGCTGTTCGTCGTTCCGGGCACCATCGCCGGACACGAACTCGTCGTCGGGGGCGACCGGTACGACCTGGTCGAGACGGCCGACGGGGGTGTCGTGCTGACTCTCGCGGAACGGACCGCCTCCGACTCGCTCGCGGACTGGGTGTCGACGGTCGACGCACGGTCGGTGAATCACATCTCGAACGAGGCCAGCGCGAGCACTGGGGCCCCGCTGAGCTGATCAACACACGCATGTCAGTAGACACCAGAGACGCCGAGGGGCTCAGTGAGGAAGAGCAACAGCAGCTGATGGAGGAGGTCGAGCGGCGACGCACACACCGGGGAGCGGCGTTCGTCCTCGTCGCCACCATCGCCGTCTCCTTCTCGGCCTTTCAGATGTGGATCGCCGCTCGCGGCCGGAGCTTCGGCGCGACGCTCCCGGTGATAGGGGAGTTCCAGATCGTTGCGTTCCAGCAGCTCCAGGTGAACGCGATCCACGTCGCCTTCGGGCTGGTGCTCGCCTTCTTCCTCTTCCCGACCAGCCGTGGCGACGGCGCCATAGCCCGTCGTCTCGGCCGTGTCGAGCCGGCGGTGCGAGACCGGTTCGGCGAGGGCCACCCCCTCAGCCGGTCGACCGCCCGCGCAGCGAGCGTGAGCCGGTGGGCGTTCCTCGACCCGAACATGAACCGGATCGCGCCGGTCGACGCCGTCCTCGCGGTCCTCGCGACGATGCCGGCGTACTACATGGCGACCAACTTCGACGAGATCCGCCAGATCTCGGTCCAGCGCTTCGAGGGGACCCAGGGGCTCAACGAGGTGTTCCCCGTGCTCGAACCGCTCGTCGTGATCGGCCTCCCGATAGACGAGCCCTCCGCCGCGTTCGTCCTCGGCGTCATGGGGATGTTGCTCGTTCTCGAGGCGACCCGGCGATCGCTCGGGCCGCTGCTCGCCGGCCTCGTCGCGCTGTTCATCGTCTACGCGCGCTGGGGCTACCTCGTCCCCCGTGACTCCGTGATCGGGGCGCTCGCGATACAGCCGGACGTCTGGGGAAACATCGTCTACAACCTCTGGTACACGGTCGAGGCGGGCGTTCACAGCCAGCCCGTGAGCGTGAGCGTCCGGTTCATCTACATCTTCATCCTCTTCGGCGCGTTCCTCGAGATGAGCGGCGCGGGCAGGTGGTTCATCGACGTCGCCTACTCCGCGACCGGCACCCGCAAAGGCGGCCCCGCGAAGGCGAGCGTCGTCTCCTCGGGGTTCATGGGGATGCTCAGCGGCTCGTCGATCGCCAACACGGTGACGACGGGCGCGTTCACCATCCCGCTGATGAAGCGCTCGGGCTACTCGCCGGAGTTCGCCGGGGCGGTGGAGTCCTCGACCTCCTCCGGGGGACAGATGCTCCCGCCGGTGATGGGTGCGGCGGCCTTCCTCATCGTCGAGTTCACCGGAACGCCGTACGCCGACGTGATCATCGCGGCCACGCTCCCCGCCATCGCCTTCTTCTTCGGGATGTGGGTGATGGTCCACTTCGAGGCGATCCGTGGCGGGATCGGTGGACTCCCGCGGGCGGAGCTGCCGGATATGGGTACGTCGCTGAAGACCGGCTGGTTCTACCTGATCCCCGTGATCCTGCTGCTCTACTTCCTGGTGATCGCTCGCTACTCGATCAACCGCTCGGGGTGGCTCACGATCGTCGCCGTGATCGCCCTGCTTGCGATCGTCGCCGCCTACGACGAGCGCACGAGGGTGCCGCTGTTCGCGTCGATCGCCGTGGTGTTCGCCGCGCAGGCGGTCTCGTACGCCTCGTTCGGCGGCGGCATCGTCCACACGATACAGGCGTTCACGGGGGTTGCGACGGCAGAGCCACTCCCGCTCGAGGAGGCCACCATGGCCGCGGTCAGCGACCTCGGATCGATCGCGATCGCCGTCAGCGTCCTCTTCTTGCTGCTCCAGCCGCGTGGGGAGGCTCCCCTGCTCGACTTCGACTCGAGCGTCGACCGGGCCACCAGACAGAGCGCCGAGGCGATCGGCCAGCCGGGACTCGCGGAGAACCGCGTCTACCGCTTCGGTACGTTCATCGTGAAGTCGATGGACTCAGGCGCGCGCACCGCGACGACCGTCGTCGTCGCCGTCGCCGCCGCCGGTGTCGTCCCCGGCGTGATCAGCGTCTCCGGGCTGGGGCCGAACCTCGCGGCGCTGATCAGCGCCGTCAGCGGCGAGTCGATGCTCGTCCTGCTCGTCCTCACCGGCGTCGCCGCGATCATCTTCGGGATGGGGATGCCGACGACCGCGATGTACATCATCCTCGTCGCGATGCTCGAAGCGCCGCTCGTCGAGGCCGGCGTCATCGTCCTCGCGGCCCACCTGTTCGTCCTCTACTGGGGACTGATGGCCGACGTTACCCCACCAGTGGCGGTGGCGGCGTTCGCGGGCGCGGGCGTCGCGAAGGCCGACGAGATGCAGACCGCGATAATCGCGTTCTTGCTCTCGCTCAACAAGGTGCTCGTGCCGTTCGCGTTCGTCTTCTCGCCGGGGATCTTGCTCCTGCGCGACGGCGAGCTCATGGGCTGGGACGACGTCGCGGACGTGAGCTTCCTCCTCCCCGAGGTCGTCGTCCCGATCGTCGGGATGTTCGTCGGGGTCTACGCGCTCGGTGTGACGATCATCGGCTACCAGTACTCGAAGGTCACCTCCTCGGCCAGGGTGCTCTACTCGATCTCCTCGATCCTGCTGATGGTGCCGGAGATCCCCCTCCTCCTGCTCGAGGCGCTGCTCTCGGTCTTCGGGATCCCCTCCGCACTCCTTGTCTTCCAGGTGACCTTCCCGCTCCGCGTCGTCGGCCTCGTGATGCTCGCCGGCCTCACCTTCCGCAACCGGGCACGAACGTCCGTCGACGGCGTCGACGGGGGCGCCTCGACAGCCACGACCGGCGACGCGTAGACCCGTGGACCGACTCGAAACCGGTCTGCGACCGCCGGAACCGGCCGGTCAGTTCTCGATCCGGATCGCCGCTCCCGGTGTCGCTCCCGTCGTCTCCCCGTCACGCACGGCGAACCCCCCGCCGACGATGACGTGATCGATCCCCCGCGGGAACTGCCGTGGCTCGTCGTAGCTCGCGGGGCTTTCGACCGCCCCCGGATCGAAGACGACGAGATCGGCGTCCATGCCCTCCCTCACGAGCCCCTTCCGCTCGAAGCCCATCGCCCTGGCGGGGAGCGACGTCATCTTCCTCACCGCCTCCGGCAGCG
>SKWB01000325.1 GCA_007129135.1 Halococcaceae archaeon
CGGGTTGGGGTAGTGGTCATCCTTCAGCCTTGTGGAGGCTGAGACGCGGGTTCGATTCTCGCACCCGGACTTCTTCGCCGCGAGCACGTTCGCGAGCGGCGAGAATTCGTCGGAGAGAATCGAACCCTGCCAGTCGCAGCAGCCGAGCGGAGTGGGGCCGACCGTCTGGCTCCGGTCCGATTCTCGCACCGAGAACTTCACACTTCTAATTTCGGATACACAGTGCCAACAGCCCCACAGATACCGCCACGACGGCCAGAGCACCGTCAGATCGCCATTGGCTCAGAGTTCAGATGTCTGTTCGACGGCGTCGGACAACCGGTCTAGGAACGCTGTGTCGTACTGCTCTCCGACGTGGTTGATGTTCCACAGGCCTGAGTCGCTGATCTCGCTACGGGGACTGTCACGTCCCAGCCAATCATCGCTGCGAGGGTCGAGAGAGTCCTTTCGGTAGTTGCTGACGAGAGCGATTGCGTTTCGTTCGAGGTAGGCACGGTCACTCTGCGGACTGGGCTCGTCATCGACCTTTATCCACAGGAAGGGAAGACCGCGTATGTACTCACTCACGCGACGTTCGTGTACCAACTCCGCGAGTCGGCGCTCTCGGTTCGCGCTGGAGCCGTCGCCCCAGTGCGGGTACTCGTCGTGGAGACCGTCTCGTCGGATCATCGCTTCCCCAACACGCATGCGGAATACCGAGCCACGGTGGTTCCCTCCGTCTTCGTAGGTCCCGCTGTTCGCTCCGCGGTGTGTCCGCAGTCGGTTCCACAACGACGTGCCCGAGCCCGAGGAGACGGCGTGTGTGCCGATGCGGGTGAGTCGGAGCTGGTCAGTCGAGTCTCGCGTCTCTCCCTCGGCGAAGAAGAAATACACGCCCCGCTTCGGCCAGTCCGTGTACCCAGTACAGTCTCCGAGTCGTTGCTCGCCACCTACGTTCGCTTCGAGACGGTCAAGGAGATCGTATAGTCTATCGAGATCCGAACGACGCGACATACCACTTGGATCGGAGCTAGGGGACAAAATCGCCAGGGTTTCTCAGAGCTGTTCGTTGTACCACGCGAGGGTCTCACCGAACTGGAGGCCATCAGTCGGCGTTTCGACGTCGACCGGCGTGTCTTCCAACAGCGGGAGGAGTTCGGTGTAGTAGTCGCGCCCTGCGTGAAACACGAGGCGGTTACTGTCGTCAAGTAAGCCCGTCTCTTCGAGCTGATCGTAGACGGTTTCGGCCCACTCCCGCTTCCGGGCAACTCTCGCACCGGTCAGCGTTTCGTTGTAGGGTTCAATAGACGGGCCAAACGGTTGGAGCAGGCGGTGTTTCGCAGAGAGGACGTACCAGCGGTCGTGGTTCGTCTCGACGTACTCACGCGCCTTGCTGAAGAAGGCCGACGCCATGTAGAGATCGGCAGGCTGTGCAGCCTGCTCACGCTTGCTCTTCGTACAGCCGACGAGCCCGATCTCCATGGCGGATACTCTCGTGCTGGCGCGATGAAAGCCCCGGTCGCCCGTACCGAAGGTACGTTTTTGATGCATCCCGGATACCTAAGCACGCTCACGACCACGCGTCCGAGTCTGGGTCGTAGCCCTCGCCAACCGGAAGGGTGAGCGCCCGCGGGAGTACCTCCACCTCGATGGTGGACCCGGAGACGACCTCCCCGTCGAGGCTGAACGTGATCGCCTCCTGGTCGGTGACCTCAAGCGTGAGCCGCGAACTCCTCATCCGGCTGGTCGGGAGCAGACCGAGCGCTCGCGACGGGTCGGAGACGAGCGACGAGATCACCTCGTTCGGGGGCAGGGCCTCGACGACGGTGACGTCGAGGAGACCGTCTTCTGCGTCCGCCTGCGCGCCCCCGAGTGAGGGGAACCCGCGAGCGTTGCCGACGAGGACGACGTACGCGGGACCGGTCCACGAGCCGGTCCCGTCCGTGGCGTCGATCCGCAGGTCGATCGGGCTGAACTCCGCGCTCTCCCGGAGCGTCTCCACGACGTAGGCGAGGACGCCGAGGCGTCGTTTCTCCTCAGCGGTCGTCTTCGCGCTCGCGTCCGCGGTCAGTCCACAGACACAGGAGTTGAGGAACGGACGGCCGTTCGCGAGGCCGAGGTCGATCAGCCGGCGCTCGCCGCGTTCGAGGACGGTGAACGCCTCCTCGATCCCCTCGATCCCCACGTTCTTCGCGAAGTTGTTTCCAGTGCCGGTGGGGACGACGCCCAACTCCACGTCGGCGAGCGCGTCGGCCTCGTAGACCGCGGCGACGACCTCGTTGAGCGTGCCGTCCCCGCCCGCGGCGACGACCGTTCGCGCACCCTCACGGATCGCCTCGGTCGCGACCTCGAACCCGGTGCGGTCCGGTGACGTTTCGCGGACCTCGTACCCGAAGCGCCGGGCGAACTCTTCGACCTTCGACCCACGGTCCCCGGATCCGCTGGCCGGATTGAGGACGACGACCCGGTCCACCCCGTTCGGCGTTCGTGGATCGGTTACCGGACACCCGGTCATAACACGGAGCTAGCGTCCCTCGACGCAAGACAGTTCCGCCGGGTCGGACCGACAGTCCCGTCGTCTCCACCGGAGTCTCGGAGGTTCGCTGCGAGCGTGCTACCCCTTCGACCCCTGAGTATCTCCCTCGCGGAAAAGAGGTAGGACGAGCGACATGGATATGCCCGCTCACGACCTATCTACGAGGATGACCAGCCTTCCGAAAGCCGTCACGAACGTCGAGGAGAACGACATCGTCCGAGCGACGTTCGGCGATCGGACCGTCTCGGGCAGGGCGAACCCGGTCGCGTACCGACCCGGGCAGTCGATCGAGATCGAGATCCGCACGGAGGACCACGACCCGATCCGGTACAAACTCCGCAGCACGCGCACGAACGACGAGTGGGAGCCACTGACGGTCGAACGCTCGGTCTGTCGCGACGGCGCACGGGGATGGGAGGCGATCGGCACCGTCGACGAGGTGGAGACGGTCCACTCGGTCCGCGACATCGAAGGGACCACGCACTGAACCGGAGCGCGGTACTCGGGTACCGCTCGGCCGGTATCCGTCTCTGGTCCGAGCGGGAGGACCTCCGGCGGTCCGTCTCAGTCGTTGAACCGCGCTCGTTCGAACGGGCCGGGCGGGAGCAGCAGGTCGTCGAGTTCGGGGAGCTTCTTCACGTTGTAGACGACTTTCATCCCGTCGGTCGCCGGTCGAGCGAGACACGACAGACGGAAGCCACGCTCCATGATCCCGTCGGTCAGGATGTGATCGACGGGCATCTCCATCTCGCCCTCGCGGACGTAGATCGCACAGTTCGCACACGCCCCGCCCCGACAGGAGTAGGGCCAGGTGAAGCCGTGGCGCTCGGCCGCCTCGAGCAGCGACTCCTTCGGCTCGACGGTGAGCTCTCCGTAGTCCGCCGGATCGAGCCCCGCGTCGGCCGCCTTCTCGAAGAGTCGCTCGTCCTCTAACTCCCACCCGTGGTCGTCGAGTACCTCGTAATCGATGTACTCGACGGTCTTGGTGGTGCGCACGGGCCGGGTACCGTTCTCCGCCCGCCAGTCCTCTCCCCACTCTCGGCTCTCGCCCGACTGGATCTCCTCGTAGGCGGCCGTGACGAGCAGGAACTCCTCGGTCGACCCCCCCTGATCCGGGTGGGCCTCCTTCACACGCTCGCGGTAGGCGCGGTGGATCTCCTCCTCGTCGGCCTCCGGCGCTACCTGTAGGACGTCGAACGGGGACCGCATCGATCGCTCTAGGGAGGTCGGAAGGATAAACGCCACCCACGCGACGGAAATTGCTGGAACCCGGGGTCACGCGCTCCCGGTCGTCCCCTTCGGTCAGTCCTCGGTCGGAACCGCCTCGCCCGACTCGTAGATGATCTCGACCTCGTCCGCGAACCGGTCGAGGATCTTCCGGCGTTTCTTCTTCATCGTCGGCGTCAGCAGCTCGTTCTCCTCGGTGAACTCCTCGCCGACGACGCGAAAGCGCTTGATCCGTTCGTGGCGTTCGAACCGCTCGTTCGCCCGGTCGACCTCCTCCTGCAGCCGCGCTCGCACCCGGTCGTCACGGGCGAGTTTCGCCGTTCCCTCCGGGAGGTCGACGCCCTCCCGGTCGGCCCACTCGGCGAGTCCCTCGACGTTCGGGACGAGCAGTGCGGAGACGAACTTCTGGCCGTCGCCGAGCACCATCGCCTGCTCGACCACCTCGCTCTCGGCGAAGGCGTCCTCGATCGGCCCCGGTGCGACGTTCTTCCCGGTCGAGAGCACCATGATCTGTTTCGACCGCTCGAGGAAGGAGATGTAGCCGTCCGGCCGGAGCTGGACGACGTCGCCGGTGCGGAACCAGCCGTCGGAGAACGCGCTCTCGGTCTCCTCCGGGAGGTTCCAGTAGCCGTCGAAGACGTTCGGGCCGCTGACGAGCAGTTCGCCGACATCGCCCTCCCTGTCCTCGAACTCGTCGCCGACGACCGTCTCGTCGACGCGCACCTCGCAGTCCACGAGGGGCGGGCCGATCGTCCCGACCTTCGGCTCCTCCGGGGGGTTCACCGAGACGACCGGCGCGGTCTCGGTCAGGCCGTAGCCCTCCAGGATCGGGAGTCCCATCCCGTGGTAGAGCGCACAGAGGTCCGCAGAGAGGCTGCCACCGCCGCTGATGAGGAACTCGATCTCCCCGCCGAGCGCCTCGCGAACCGTGGAGAACACCAGCCGATCCGCGAGCGCCTGTTTCGCGCGGAGAGTCGCGCCCGGCGAGTCGGCCTCGTGGTGGGTGCGACCCACCTCGATCGCCCACTCGAAGATCCGCTGTTTCGGTCCGCTCTCGCTCGCCTGCGCGCGGATCGCGTCGTAGATCTTCTCGTAGACCCGCGGAACGCTCGTCCCGGTCGTCGGCCGGATCGCCTGGAAGTCGTCTCTGAGCGTGTCGGGGCTCTCGGCGTAGGCCACACAGGCCCCGCTCGCGAACATGAGGAAGTGGCCGGCCATCCGCTCGAAGACGTGTGCGAGCGGGAGAAACGAGACCGTCCGGGTGTTCTCGTCGATCACCGGCAGGTCACCCTTGTCCGGGCGGGGGCCGAACCGTTTCCTCGCCTGGCCGACGTTCGCGCGGATGTTCCCGTGGCTGAGCCTCACGCCCTTCGGCCGACCGGTCGTCCCGGAGGTGTAGATGAGCGTCGCGAGGTCCTTCGGGCTCCGCTCGTCGAGCCACGACTCGTAGGTCCCCTCGTCGAACGTCTCGACGCCGCGGTCGTGGACCTCCGCGAGGGTGAGGACGTCGTCCCTTCCCTCGTAGCCCTCGATCCGGTCGATGACGGCGATCCACTCCAGGTCGAGGTCGTCTTCGACCGAGAGTACCGTCTCGAGCGCGTCCCGGTCCTCGACGACGACACCCTCTGCCCCCGGGTCGGAGAGCAGGTGACGGACCTGCCTGCGCGAGGAGCCACGGTAGACGGTCGTGACGACCCCGCCGGCGGCGAGCAGCGCGAGGTCGGTCTGCGCCCACTCCATCCGCGTGTCCGCGAAGATCCCCACCCGTGTCCCGGACTCGACGCCGAGGTCGCGAAAGCCGGCCGCGAGGTGGCGGACGATCGATCGAAGCTCCCGGTAGCCGAGCGTGAGGAACTCGCCGTCGCCCGCGGCCGGGAGCACCGACTCGGTCATCGAGCGGTCGTAGACCCCTCCCTTGTACGCCTGCGCCGGCCGGTCGAGGTGGCGGGTCGCCGCCTCCTCGAACAGCACGGCGAGGGTTCCCTCACCCGTCACCTCGTCGGTGTACTCGCGTTCCGCGTCCTGCCAACCCATGGCCTCTACAGACGAGGAATCGTGATAAACGTGGCGTCAACTGGACACATCGGAGGGGCAGTTTAGACCGTTGTGAGGGCTGCAACGAACGAAAGCGACTGGAAGCGCCTGTATCTCGTGACATCAGGACCGAAAGGTCCCCCGGTGTTTTGACCTCTCCGCTCCTCGCCCGGAGACGAGTCGCATGTCAGAGATACGGATTCGAACGACGGGCCCGGACGAGGAGCTTTCACCGATCTTCGACCTGTTGAGCGACCGGCGTCGACTCCGCCTGATCGCCCACCTCTCGTGCCGGTCGGGGGAACCGGTCGGCCTCGACGCGCTCGTCGACGTCGTCGCCGCGGCCGAGCCGACCGCCGACCGCGAGCGCGTCGCCATCTCGCTGGCGCACGTCCACCTCCCGAAACTGGAGCAGGCGGGCCTGATCGAGTACGACAGCGCGCGTTCCGAGGTCCACTGGCTCGGCTCGCCGGTCGAGATCGAGTTCGATCTCGGTCCGCGCTGACGAATCCCGTCGGCTGTCGGTGATCGTCCGTACCGGTCGCTGGTCACCGCTCCCCGGGTAGAGCCGACCGTCTCACTGCGCCCTGTTGTCGAGGTAGCGGAGCACGCCCCGGACGTTCATCGACGTCTCCGTCCGGCCCTTCCGCTCGCCCCAGACCTCCTGCATCTCGGTTTCGGCGACGAAGTGCTCGACTACGGCCTCGTCGTCCTCGAGCTCCGACCGTTTCCGTTCGACCCGGCCGACCCACTCCGAGAGCACCTCGGCGTACTCCGAGAGCACCTCCGTGTCGTGGACCGGCCCGAAGTGGCCGAAACAGATCGTCTCGGGGTCGAGCGCCTCGATCGTCTCGACGTCCGCGAGACAGCCCTCCAGGTCGAAGTTCGGCGGGGGCGAGGTCTCGACGACCCGACCGAGTTCGGGCACCCAGATGCCGGCGGCGTCGCCGGAGAAGACCGCCCGGGCGTCCGGGTCGAAGTAGATCACCTGGTGGGGGGCGTGGCCGGGTGCGTGGTGGACCTCGAGCGCACGGTCGCCCAGGTCGATCACGTCGCCGTCGGAGATCGGGGTGATCCGTTCTTCCGGGACCGGCTTCGGCTCGACGTAGAACTGCCAGGCGTCCTGGACGGCTCGTTTGGTCCCCTCGACGAGTCGGGAGGTGTCGACGAGGTGGGGGGCACCGATCTCGTGGACGTAGACGTCGGCGTTCGGACACGCCTCCGCCAGGAAGCCCGCGCCGCCTGCGTGATCGAGGTGCACGTGCGTCGGGGCGATCACCCCGACCTCCGAGAGGGCGATGTCGAGCTCCTCGAGCGCGTCGAGGATGCACTCGACGTTCGTCCCGATCCCGGTGTCGACGATCGCCGGTCGCTCGCCCTCGATGATGTAGACCGAGCCGTACTCCAGCACGTCGTACATCCCGGTCTCGACGTAGTGATACGCGTCGTGTCCCTCGACGGGAAAGAGGTCGCCTGCGGCCATGTGCTACGGCGACGGTCCAGCGACAAAACCGTTCGCACGGCGGCAGCGATGGCGAGCGATACGGCTTTCCGGGTGGCAGGAAAACCCGGTGACATGCTCGACAGGACGACCCTCCGCGAGGAGACCGATCGGGTTCGCTGGGCGCTGGACGTGAAGGGCGTCGACGTGGACCTCGATTCGTTGCTCGCGATCGACGAGGAGTGGCGCGAACTCAAGGCCGAGGGCGACGACCTCCGCCGGCAACGGAACGAGGTGAGCCGGGAGATCGGCGAGCTGAAAGGGGAGGGCGAGGAGGAGGCCGCCCAGGAGGCGATCGAGCGCTCGAGCGAGCTGAAGGCCGAGATCGACCGGATCGAAGAGCGCGCCGACGAGCTCGAAGCCGAGCTAGACGAGCGGATGCTCACGCTCCCGAACGTCCCCTACGAGGACGCACCGATCGGGGAGGACGAATCGGAGAACGTCGAGGTGCGGCGCTGGGGGTTCGACGAACCCCGGGAGCTTCCAGAGCCGGTCGTCCCGCACTACGACCTCGGTGAGGAGCTGGAGATCATCGACGAGGCGCGTGCGGCGAAAGTCACCGGCAGCGGCTTCTACTTCCTCAAGGGCGACGGCGCGCGCCTCGAACACGCGCTGATCCAGTTCATGCTCTCGGTCCACAGAGAGCAGGGCTACACCGACGTCTCGCCGCCGATCCTCGTCAACAGCGACTCTATGACCGGCACGGGTCAGCTCCCGAAGTTCGCCGAGGACTCCTACACGGTCGAGGGCGAGGACCGCTGGCTCATCCCCACCGCGGAGGTCCCGGTCACCAACATGTACCGTGACGACATCCTCCTCAGGGAGGACCTCCCGATAAAACACCAGGCGTACACGCCGAACTTCCGCAGAGAAGCGGGCGAACACGGGACGGAGACGCGGGGGATCGTCCGGGTCCACCAGTTCGACAAGGTCGAACTCGTGAACTTCGTCGAACCGGGCGAGAGCTACGAGCGACTGGAGGGACTCGTCGAGGAGGCAGAGGAGGTGCTAAAGCGACTCGGGCTACCGTACAGGGTGATCGAGATGTGTACCGGCGACATGGGTTTCTCGCAGGCGAAGAAGTACGACATCGAGGTCTGGGGGCCGGCCGACGACATGGACGACGGCCCGGAGGCGGGCGGGCGCTGGCTCGAGGTCTCCTCGGCGTCGAACTTCGAGGAGTTCCAGGCCCGGCGTGCGGGGCTTCGCTACCGGCCCGAACGCCACGAGTCGGCGGAGTACCTCCACACGCTCAACGCCTCGGGCACCGCGCTTCCGAGGGTGATGGTCGCGCTGCTCGAGTACTACCAGAACCCGGACGGGACGGTGACGGTCCCCGAGGCGCTCAGACCGTTCCTGGGCGGGCAGGAGGTCATCGAGGGCCACGAGCCGGTCGGAGAGAGCGCGGTGGGGGCGGGAAAGCGAGAGTAGGAGGTCACACGGACGACCGAAAACACTTGTCACCCGCGGAGGTAGTTCGGCCATGGACAGACGCGCCCTCCTCGCCACACTCGCGAGCGTCTCGGTCACGGGGTGTCTCGGCGACTCCGACCCCGGGACGGATGACGAGACCGCCACAGCGACCGAGACGCCGACGGAGACGCGGACCCCGACCGGGACCGAATCGCCGGACGGTGAGTACGAGCAGTGTCACCTCGTGGAGATCCGGTACGGCTGGCTCCCCGACGAGCTACAGGAGGAGGTCGACGAGGCGCTAGACGGTGGGTACGAGAGCGAGGACCGACCGGGACTCGTCGAGGCGGTCGACACCGATACCGCGTACGTCGTAGTCGACGAGCGGCCGTACGAGCCGTGGGCCGACGCCGACTCCGATGGGTGGGTCCTCGAACTCGACGAGGTCGACGAGGTCCGGCTCTCGGAGCCACTGGAGATCAACGTCGAGAACCGTGGCGAACGGGAGTTCGAACTGACGGTCACGCTCGATGGCGACGAGGAACGGATCGTCGGCGAGACGCTCTCGCTGGAGCCCGGCGAGCGAAAGGACGTAGAGGCGACCGAGACGTTCGGCAGCTACGAGCTCTGTGGGGAGACCGACGAGCACGGCGAGGAGTGTTTCGAGTTCGGGGTCAGCGACTCGTACGGCGATGGGGTCGTTGCCGTCGACGGCGACGGCCTGTTCCTCTCGCAGGCTGTGGCCGAGATCGAGCCCTGCCCGTGGGATCGTCGCCGGGACTGAACCCTCGAAGCCGGCGAAACCGGCGGCGAAACGGCGTTCTTTACCCGCCCGGTGTGAACCGTGGCTGGATGAAGGGCCGGACCCGCTGGACGCTCGCGATCCTCGTCTTCGTCGCCGTCGACGCGGTGAGCCTCCAGATCCGCGGCGCGCTGCTCCCGAGCATCGGCGAGGCGTTCGACGTCGGCGAGGGCGCGCTCGGCCTCGTCGCGCCCGCCGGGACGGTCGGGTTCCTCCTCGCCGTGCTCGCCGTCGGAATGGTCGCCGGACGGGTCCCGATCAAACTATCGCTCGTCGGTGGGGTCGCCTGTGGCGCGCTCTTTCTGGGGGGGATGACGATCGCGCCCTCGTACTGGCCGTTTCTCCTCCTCCTCTTCGTCCACGGGGCGGCACTGGGCGTGTTCCGCGGACTGGACAGGGTGCTCTTGAGCCACCTCTACCCCACCCGTCGGGGGAGCGTCTTCAACCTCCACTCGCTGGCGTGGGCGCTCGGCGCGGTCTCCGGTCCCGCACTGGTCGCCTTCCTCCTCCCCCGGGCGGACTGGCAGGTCGTCTTCGCGCTCGTCGCGCTCGGGTTCCTCCCCGTACTCGTCCTCTTGCGGGGGCTCTCCGTGCCCGAGAGCGTTCGGAACGAGCAGCCGCTCTCGCTCTCCGCGGTTCCGGCCCTCCTCCGCACTCGGTCCGTCTTCGGGATGAGCCTCGCGCTGCTGTTCGTCGGCGGGGTCGAGGGCGCGGTGTTCACCTGGCTGCCCTACTACGCGAGCACGTCGCTCCCGCCCGCGACCGCCGCGCTCGCGCTCTCGGCCTACCTGCTCGCCTACGTCCCCGGCCGGATCGCCTACACCACCCTCGCCGACCGCGTCGCCTACCGGCCGTTGCTCCTGGTGATCTCGTCGCTCGCGGTCCCCGCGAGCTACGTCGCGTTCGTCGTCGCCGAGGGAGCTGCCTTGCTCCTCTCGGTCTTCGTCCTCGGGCTGTTCGTCTCCGGGCTCTTCCCGACGCTCTCCGCCGTCGGCGTCGACGCAGTTCCCGAGTACAGCGGCCCGGCGAGCGCGATCTCGACCGCGGCGACCTACGTGGGTATCGCGGTCGTACCGCCCGTCCTCGGGCTGGTCGCCGAACGCGAGTCGATCGGGGTCGCGATGGGTATCCCAGTGGTGTTGCTGGGTGCGGTCACGCTCGTCGTCGCCTGGCTCTGGCTCGCCGGTCCCGAGTAACGGGTTTACGGGAGAAGGACATAGAGCGAGCGATGAGCCACGCGGACGGTCTCTCGATCGAGTACGAACGACACGAGGGTGTCCGGGAACTGATCGACGCCGTCCGCTTCTGTCTCGAAGGGCTGAGCCTCGGGTTCGACGGGCACGACGACCCGAGCAGGAAGGGACCGGGTGCGTACCTCGCGGTCGTCGCTGGTCGGGACATCGCCGAGCACGCCGATCCCATGGGGGACAACCGCTGGCCGGTCGAGGAGTCAAGGGTGCCGCTCTCCGACCTCGACAGGTTCTACGACGCCCTCGCAGAGGTCGCATTGACCCGCGACGGCGCGGTCGTGCTGAGCGTCGACGGCGTGCTTCAGGAGCAGATGGTCCGGTTCCGGGACCACCCGGGGTCCGGTACGGAGTACGCCGATTGGATGGGGTCGCGGCACATGAGTGCCCTCGACACCTCCCGTCGCGAGTCGGTCGTCGCGACGCTCACGCTCAGCCAGGAGTCGGGCCGGGTGTCCGTCTTCCGCGACGGGGGGTACGAGGCGGTCCCCCGCGAGGGGATCGCCGCCCGCTGGCGTGCCGAGAACGATCACCCGCTGTAGGTCACGAGCCGCTCGATCCACCCCTCGGAGTCGAACGAGAAGACGTCGACGAACTCGAACAGCTCCATGCCGCTCGAATCGAGGAGGCCGCCCCTGACGGCGACCCCCGGTTCGCTCGTGTAGAGGCCGCGGACCTCGTGGGTCGTGTCGGTCAGCGGGCGCTCCTCGCGCATGAACCGGACGAACCGCTCGGGGCTCTCGAACCGCCGGTCCGGTCGCCGCTGGGTGAACTCGGGGGAGAGGAGCTCGCGGAGGTCGTCGTATCGGTGGTCGTCGAGCGCCCGGTAGTACGCCCGGACGAGTTCTTCTCGATCCGTCATGGTCGAGAGAGGTGGTGGCCGGACAAAGAGCGTACCGCCTGGTCGCGTCGCTTTTCTCCCCTCCACCCCCTCCTCCCACCGTGGAGGTTCACGTCCGGTACGAGGGCGACGACGACCCCGCGAAGTGTACGGCCCGGAAACTCGCCCGGTTCGACCTGGCGAGGCTGCACCGCACCGATCGCACGACGCCGTACGGTGTCGTGCTCAACCCGCACGCCGAGCGGGCGCTCTCGCCCGCCGATCGCTCGGAGAGCGACCGCCTCGTCGCGCTCGATTGCTCGTGGGAGTCGGCGGGCGAGGCGCTCTTCAGCCTGCGAGGCGCTCACCGCGCGCTCCCGTTCCTCGTCGCCGCCAACCCCGTGAACTACGGCCGCCCGTTCGAACTCACGACGGTCGAGGCGCTCGCCGCGGCGCTCACGATCCTCGGCGAGCGCGAGCAGGGCGAGGCGCTGCTCGCGAAGTTCCGCTGGGGACACACCTTCCTCGAACTGAACGACGAGCCGCTCAGCCGCTACGCGGCGTGTGCCGACTCGACCGAGGTCGTCGCGGTCCAGGGCGAGTATCTCGATCGGTGACGCGATCCTCTCATTGAAAAGGCTCGGTCGGATACGTGGCCCGTGGACGAACACACGCCTCCGGGGGAGAAACGGGACGTCCCGACGGTCACCTGCTCGCGCTGTGACCGGGAGTGGGACCTGGAGTACGAACTCGGCGAACTCTGTGCCGGGAACGCCGCGCTCGAACAGTTCGCGCTCGATCACCGACGCCACACCGGCCACTTCCCGGACGAGGTGAGCCCGTGGCAGGCGACCTGCCGGCAGTGTCCCGACCGGGAGGCGTTCTTACGCGAACGGCCGGCCAGACGCTGGGCCGAGACACACGCCCGACACACGAGCCACGACGTGGCGCTTCGGGATCCGGAGGGTGCGGAGACGGTCGTCGAACCGGGTGGCTCGTAGCTGTCTTTCAGGGCCGCACGGTCGCCCAGACCGCCACGATGCCCAACAACACCGCCGGGACCAACGGGATGACGATCAGCGCCATCAGGTAGGAGACGTTCTCGGCCATGAGGTGTGGGAGGAGGTAGATCGCGAGCGGCGCGACGACGAAGGCGAGCAGGATCGTCGCGACGAGCACCCAGCCCCGGCGGTCGAACTCGCGCTCGCCGGGGTCGATCTGTTGCTCGCGGATGTACGGGTCGTCGACTCCCGGGCGGTAGGTGTACCCCCCGTCCGTCCGCTCACCCTCCTCGTCGCTCATCGGACGTGACTCTGACCCCCGGCGGTAACTAGCTTTCTCTCTCGCGGTCGATCGGTCCGCGACCGGCGGTAGATATCAACGTTTAGGAGCCTCCGACTCCGCTGTCGAGCGTATGCGACGAGAGGGGGGCGACGTGACGGGGACGCTCGGACTGATCGGCGGGGTCGCGTGGGTACTGCTCGGAAGCGTCTGGTTCGCGGGGGCCCCGATCTCCGACGCGATCGGCTGGCGGGCGATCGACGTGCTGTGGGCGCTCTGTGGGCTCTGCGGGCTGGCGGCGCTCGTCTCGCTGCATCGCCCGTACCGCCACGACTACGGCCTTCGGGGCCGAATCGGCCTCTGGATCGCCATCGTCGGAACCTCCCTGTTCGTGCTCGGGAGCCTCGCGAGCGCGCTCACCGGGGGGGAGAGCGACGCGGTCTTCGTCGCGGTCACGCTCGGCTACCTGCTGGTCTTCGTCGGTAGCGCCGTGGTCGGGCTCTCGTTTCTCCGGGCGGGGGTCGGCTCCAGGGTCGGGTCGCTCCTGTTCGTGCTCGCCTTCCCGCTCGGTCTCCTCCTGACAGGGCTCGTCGGTGTCGCGCTCTCGACGGCGGTCACGGGATTCGACGTCGAGGGCGCGGTCGCCGCCGGTCCCCCGGTCCTCTACGGGGTCGGCTGGCTCGCGATCGGCCGTCGGGTCAGGACCGAACCGGATCGCCAGGGTGGGCTTTAGGGATCCCGACTGCCACATCCGAACTATGGCGAACGACCACGACCACGGAGCGCACGAGCACCACCACGACCACGACCACCACGAGCACGATCTCGACGCCGCCTCGGTCGCGATCTACACGATCTCCTCGACGCGCACGCTCGAGGAGGACCCGGCCGGCGACGCGATCGAAGCGATCCTCGACCACGCCGGGATCGAGACGGCAGAGCGTGCGGTCGTCCCGGACGACGCCGCGGCGATCACCGAGACGGTCGAGGGGGCCGTGAGGGCTCCCGAGACCGACGCGGTCGTCACCACGGGCGGCACCGGTGTCACCCCGGACGACGTGACGATCGAGGCGGTCGAGGCGCTCTTCGAGAAGGGGTTGCCGGGGTTCGGGGAGCTGTTCCGGACGCTCTCCTACGAGGAGGTCGGCACGCGCGTCGTCGCCACCCGTGCGACCGCGGGGATCGTCGACTCGACGCCGGTGTTCTGCCTGCCGGGCAGCGAGAACGCCGCCCGACTCGGTGCCGAGGAGCTCATCGCACCGGAGGTCGCCCACCTCGCGGGGCTGGCCGGTCGCGACTGAGCTACAGCC
The DNA here is from genome assembly GCA_007129135.1 of Halococcaceae archaeon. Lineage (GTDB taxonomy): Archaea > Halobacteriota > Halobacteria > Halobacteriales > Halalkalicoccaceae > Natronorarus. The sequence continues at coordinate 14,151 of SKWB01000325.1, forward strand.
GCTCGTCCTCGGCGACCGCACGGTAGACCCGGTGTGGGAGGAGGACGCTCGCCCGCTCACGGTCGGCCTCGCCGTCGAGCCGTGCCCGGAGGTAGACGACGGGACCGAGCCGGACCGGTCGGAGTCGGCGCACCCGATCGAGGTCGATCCGACCGCCGTTGTAGGTCACGAGGCCGGTCCCCGGGTCGTAGCGGCCGTCACCGGAGAAGAGGGCGACGACGGGGATCGACGCCAGCATCGCCGTCGTGTACGCACCGCTGAACAGCAGGTTCCAGACGACGAGGTCGAAGCCGACGGCCTCGTAGAGGGCGAGCTGCGTCGGCGCGAGTGCGACTGCCCCCAGGACGACGTACTGCCAGCCTCCGTCGCGTTCGGGCGTCAGGAGCGACCGCAGCGGCTCGTCGAGCCCTTCGGGCGTCTCGCGGAGGACGAGCCAGCCGAGGACGAGCGCCGTCGCGACGAACGCCCCGATCACGACCGACAGCCAGCCGAGCGCGCCGACCGAGTCGAGTCCGGAGCGGGCGAGATAGGCGAGCGCGCTGCCGAACGCCCAGACGAAGAACACCCCGAGGAAGGCGCGGAGAACGGGCGAGTCGGGACCGAAGACGTGCCACTCGATCGGCTCGTCGCTCATACGTCCGGGTAGGACCGAACCGGAATAGCTCGCTCGGTCCGCTCAGCCCGGCAGCGGACAGAGGCTCGCGGTGAAGACGACGACCTCGTCGGTGTCGTTGCGCGCGCCGTGGGGGACGCCCTTCTCGTGGAGGACGACACCGGGGGCCGAGACCTCCTCTTCATCGTCGCCCTGGAGCACCGTCACGGTCCCCGAGAGGACGTGAAAGACGTTCGTCTCTCCCTCGTGGACGTGCGTCGAGAGTTCGCCGCCGGGGCCGATCGCGAACGCCTTCACGAGCACGTCGTCGTCGACGACCAACTCCTCGGAGACGACCGTTCCCTCTTCCGGGTCGAGGTCGGGATACCTGTCGAGGCTCATACCCCGAGTCCTCTCCGAACCCACAAAAACCTGCCCCGGTTCCGATCCGTTCATTCGTCCTCGTGGCGTAGGCGGGGTGATGACCGCTGCGGGCCGAAGCGCCGCCCTCTCACTCTGGGCTCTCCCGTCGCTCGTACTCGTCTCGCTCCCCTCCGTCGGATCCGAGACGTTCGCCGGGGGCGGGCCCCTCCCGTACGTCTTGGTCTTCCTCGCCGCGGCCACGCCGTGGCTCGAGATACTGCTCGTGATCCCGCCCGCGGTCGCCGCCGGGCTCGATCCGCTGCTCGTCGCGGTCGTCGCGCTCGCCGGAAACCTACTCCCAGTCTGGGGGATAGTCGTCGGGTTCGATGGGCTGAGAACCCGGTGGCGGGCCTGGCGTGGGCCGGACGGGACCGAGGACGAGGAGGACGAGCCCCCATCGAAACGACGTCAGCGCGCGGAGGGGCTCTTTCGCGCGTACGGCTTGCCGGGACTCGCGCTCGCAGGCCCGATCGTCACGGGGGTCCACCTCGCGACGGTCGTCGCGCTCGCGCTCGGTGGACGGGCGCGCCCGGTCGCGGTCTGGATGGGGGTGAGCCTCGTCCTCTGGACGGCGATCATCACGCTCGCGACGGTCCACGGCCTCGCGCTCGCCGGCTTCGGCGTCTGAGCCGATCTCGGAAACGTTATACGTACGGACGTCGAGTCTGGGAACGTAATGGCGAAAGGTACGGTCGATTTCTTCAACGACACCGGCGGCTACGGCTTCATCGAGACTGAGGACGCGGACGAGGACGTCTTCTTCCACATGGAAGACGTGGGCGGCCCGGACTTA
>SKWB01000037.1 GCA_007129135.1 Halococcaceae archaeon
CGACACCGGGTCGAGGAGGGGGTCGAGATGGGGGTCACCCACCTCCAGGGGATGCACGCCGAGGGGAGGGGGAGCGCGTTCGACTACCTGCTCGGGGAGCGGACGATCGAGAGCGCGAGGGAGGCAGAGCGCGCGGCCGCCGCGACGCTCCTGCTCGCGGAGCGACCCGTGATCTCGGTCAACGGCAACGTCGCGGCGCTCGCGCCGCGGGAGACCGTCGAACTGGCCGAGGCGGTCGGCGCGGCGATCGAGGTCAACCTCTTCAACCGCACGCCGAACCGGATGAACGCCATCGCCGACCACCTTCGGGAGCACGGGGCCGAGGAGGTGCTGGGGCTCTCCGCCGACGCGCGGATCCCGGGGCTGAACCACGAGCGGTCGAAGGTCGACGCCGAGGGGATCTACGCCGCGGACGTCGTCCTCGTCCCGCTTGAGGACGGCGACCGGGCGGAGGCGCTTTCGAAGCTCGGGAAGACGGAGATCGTGATCGATCTCAACCCGCTGTCGCGCTCGCCGCAGGCCGCCGAGATCCCGATCGTCGACAACCTGATACGGGCGCTACCCAACGTGACCGACCACGCCCGGTCCCTCCGAAACGCGTCCGAGGCGGAACTCGAGGCGATCGTCGAGGCCTTCGACGCGGAGGCCGCACTGGCCGACGCGGAACGGGTGATCCGGAGCGGGCTGCGTTAGTCAGTCGAACCCACTGATGAGGGTGACCAGCCACTGGGCCGGGTCGTTCTCCTCCCGTATCTCTACCCGTTCGACCCACTTCACCCACTGGAAGCCGCGCCGACCGGGCGCGACGAGCCTGAGCGGCGCGCCGTGGCCGTGGGCCAGCCCCTCACCGCCGACGTGGGTCGCGAGCAGCGCGTCGCGCGCCTCGTCGACCGGGAGGCTCCACCGGTAGCCCGTCACCGAGACGAACCTGACCCACTCCGCCCCGTCCTCGACCCCGGCCTCGTCCAGCAGGTCGCCGACGCGTACGCCCTGCCAGTCCTGGACCGTATACCAGCCGCTCGTACAGTCGAGCAGCGCCCGTCTCTCCGTCCCCGGATCGACCTCGTTGTAGTCGAGCGAGAGCGGACGGTCGACCAGCCCGGTCACCGAGAGCGTCCAGGTATCGGGGTCGACCGGATCGGGGTCGTCCGCGACCCACGAGGTGATCGGAAAGCTCCCGTTGCCCTGGCCGCGCACCGGTTTCGAACCGGTGAAGCGACGCTCCGCGCCGGAGGTGTCGAGGACCTCCGTGGCCGTCTCCTGTGCGCGGACGACCAGCGCGCCGGCGGCGAACAGCCCCGCGTACCGGATCGCGTCCCGTCGGTCGGTGAAGTCCGTTCCTCTCGGCAGGCGAAACCTCGTGCTCATATGCGCGAGGACCAGCGGGACGAGCGCGAGGCCGAGACCGACGTGCACCGAGAGGACCGTCCAGTAGAGCACGCGTGACTCGACTGAGACCGCGCCGAGCGCCCAGGCGATCCCCGTCGCGAGGGTCGCGATGGCGACGACGGCAGTGAGGATCGAGAGCGCGGTCGATCGCTCCCAGTGTTCTCCGTACCGGATCCGGTTGCGGACACGGTAGAGTTTGAGACAGAGGAGGAACGCCAGCGTGATCCCCGCGACGCGGTGGAACCAGAGGACGTACCAGCCGTCGGCGGTCCCGATCGTGAACGAAAGCAGGCCGCTCGCGACCTCCGCGACGACGAGCGCGAGGATCGACCAGTCCACCAGTCGCGGTGGCGGGGAGAGCCGGGCGAAGGCGGCGGCCGCTCGCATAGCGACCAGTGGGGCCGAACGGGCAAGAGTCTACTCCGAGCGGGCGAGGCGGACCACGCGCCTGAGCGAGGGGCTGAGTTGGGCCGCGATCTCCGCGTCGTCCTCGGTGAAGGCGTCGGTCGCGACGAGAACCGCGGCGTAGACGGCGTAGACGACGACCGGGAGGACGGTCGCGACGAGGATCGTCGTGGGGACGAAGAGGACGACCAGGCCGCCCGCGATGGCCGCGGGGATCGCCGCGAGGAACACCTTCCCGAGGTCGGCCGTGAACGGGTGGACGCCGTGGAAGTAGTAGGCCTCCGCGAGCGCGGCGAGGCCGGTGATCGTGAGCGCGCTCGCGGTGCCGATCGCCGCGCCCGTGATACCGATCCGCGGGACCAGCGTCACGCTCACGACGAGGTTCGTCGCCAGCAGGATCGTCGTGTTGACGAAGACGAGGCGGGCGTAGCCGAGCCCCTGGAGCAGGGTGCCGTCGGGACCGCCACAGGAGGCGTTGACGAAGTAGCCGACACAGAGGATGACGACGGCGGCGGTCGCGGCGGTGTACTGCGGGGTGAACACCAGCGAGAGGAACTCCGGCGCGCCGAGCGCGATGGTGAGACCGAGGGGTAAGGTGAGCCCCGCGACCCAGCGGGTCGCCGTTCTGTACCGCTCGGTGACCGCCTCGTCGTCGTCTTTCGCCTCCGCGATCAGCGGCTTGAAGATCGGGGCGACGGCGCTGAGGAAGATCATCAGGTTCGCCGCGAGCGCGTAGCCGACGCGGTAGATGCCGACCTCCTCGCTGGTGAGGAAGAAGCCGATGACGAAGTAGTCGATCTGGCCGAGGAAGACGTAGATTATGCCGGCGAACGCCAGCGGCACCGAGTACGAGAGCAGCGGTCCCGGCGAGACGAGCGTCGTCTCCGCCGCGCGGATCTTCGGGACGTTTCGGTAGAGCAGTACCGCACCGGCCGAGATCGCGACGATCAACCCCAGGAGGTAGCCGCCGACGACGCCCAGCAGCCCGAAGCCGACCAGGAGGAGCAGCGTCGTCGAGAAGAGCCGGACCGTGGGGCGGATGATGTCGCGCTGGTAGACTCGGAAGCGGAGTCGTTTGATCGCGCCGAAGCTGGTGAGCAGCGCGTTGTTGATCGCGAGAAAGGGCACGGAGATCGCGAGCAGGAGCAACGCGGCCGAGAGCGCCGGCTCGTCGAACGCGAGCGCGATCCGGTCCGCGTTGAAGAAGATGAGCGCGGCCACCAGGGTCGAGGAGACGAGCATGATCGCGAACACCTCGACGATGACACCCTTCGCGCGGCCGTAGTCACCCTCGGCGATGTACTGTGGGGCGAAGTAGTCGATCGCCTTCGGCAGCCCGAGGTTCGCGAACGCCTGAACGAAGAGGATGATCGAGGTCGCGAGGATGAACAGCCCGTAGACCGAGGGACTCACCAGCCGGGTGATGATCGCGACGATGAGGAAGCCGAAGACCTTCCCGATCAGCTCGCCGGCGAAGGTGATCGAGCCCTGTTTCGCCATCGTCGCCGTCGAGGTCTCCTCGAGTGGGAGCGTCTCGTCGGCGGGCTCTGTGGGCGGCGGCGAGCGTGGATCGAGCGGCGAGCGCTCCTCGTCGCTCGGGCCCTCCATCGATGATCAGAGGCTGGTGGCGACGTCGACGCTGTATCCCCGGACCTCGGCGGCGGCCTCGCCGTAGTTCGGGTACTCGATGCGGAACTCCCAGCGGCGTCGTTCGGTCACGTCCTCGATCCGCTCGTTCGTGCTGTCGAGCAGTTCGTCCTCGGCGTCGTAGAACTCCGCGCGCACCTCGACGTACCGGATCTCCTCGTCGCCGATGATCTGGGCGACCCCCTCGACCGCGACGGTCTCCTCATCGGTCCCCTCCTCCTCTCTCACCAGTTCACTCTCGACGATCCGCACGCGCTCTTCGGGGTCGGGGTCCGCGGGTCCGTCGGTCGGCCCGAGGTTCCCGAGACAGCCGGCGATCCCACTCAGGATGGCGCCTGCCCCGGTCGCGAGCAGCCGTCGCCGGTGCATACGTTCGCTACGAGTCGGCCAGTGAAATACACACCGACAGCTATGTCGGCGCGCTCCCTACGACGACCGTGTTCGTCGCTCCAGCCGTCTCGGACCGTCGACCGAGCAGCGAGAGGTGCGATCGGTGAGCTTTCCGGACGTTCCCGACCTCGGCGAGGAGTGGTCGCTCGCAGAGCGCGACCGCGAGACGCTGTTCGCGCTCCCGACGAGCAGCGTCCGCGGGTACACGGTGATCTACGAGGACGAACCGCTCCGGGAGGCGATTACGCGCACGGTCTCCGGCGCGGGCGACCAGCCGTGGCGCTTTCTCTTCGCGACCCGACTCGAGTTCGTCCCGCCGCTCGCACCGGGTATCGGTCCCGCCAGCATGTATCCGACGGTGCTCTCGGAGGCCCGCCGGAGCTTCGCGGACGACCTGAGAGAGCGCGGGTTCGCCGACGTCGAGCGTGGACGGGGCGAGCGGATGCGAACCCACGCGGGCAACCGCGCGCGGCTGACGAAGTACACCGCCCGGTTTCCGGTCGGCTTCGCCGACGAGCCGATCCCCGTCGAGGCGTGGCTCGCGGTGTTCGTCGTCGGCTCGGAGTTCCGTCTCGCCGGCGGTGCCTTTCCGACCTCGCTCCCGATCGACGTGGAGGTCGACCGGTCCCGGTACCGGAGCGAACTGATCGACCTGATCCGGCGTGTGGACTGAGCCATCGGTCCACGACCATTGGCGATAGCCGGGTTGTACACCCCGATCATCGGAACGACTTTTTACCACGCGACGATATCACTCAGTGGTATGAGTCAGTACGAACCGTTCAGCGACGTGGGTGAGGCGGACGTGACCCGGGCGATCGGTCAGGAGTGGAC
>SKWB01000092.1 GCA_007129135.1 Halococcaceae archaeon
CGTCATCACTGCCGAGATCCCCAGCGCGAGGAAAGACGGCCTTGTGGTTGGGATCGATCGGAACACGAATAAACTCGTGATAAAAAAGAACCAGATAGACCTGGAGCGCATTCCGATTCCCTGGGACCCAGTCGAGGTGACAAGGGTGTGGTTCCACAATGGCGTCCTTGAGGTTCGCGTACAATCTGACGAAACCCAAGACAACGGTCACGATAAGTAGCGCCCTGTATCTTGCATGGCATCAAAGGCTTTATTTTAACTGATTGAAGATCCAGTTATCAGTACACAGATTTACCAATCGGGTAGTTCAGCGTGACCTCGGTGAAAACGGTCCCGTGTGAATAGGTCTACGACACCCTCGTAGGAGAGCTATCTCCGAGCTTCTCGGAAGGACGGGGATTCGAGTCACCGCCAGTCGTCGAACGCCTCCTCTAACGGTTCGGCGACGACCCCCTCCTGCTGGACCGCGCTCCGACCGTGTGCCGTGCAGACGTCGCGTTCGTCGGCCCACGGGACGTGCAACCGGACCGCAGCGGGCCGATCACAGCCCTCCTCCGCACAGACCGGCCGCTCCGGACTCATCGTCTCCCCTCCCCGGCCGCTGACACGGCCTCCGTATCGTACAGTTCGAGCAGCCTCCCGACCGTCTCGCCGAACGCGCGCATGCACATCCGTCTCGAGACGTAGCCCTCCCGGTCGGCGACCTCGTCCCAGTCGCGAGCCTGGAGCACTCGCGAGACGAGGACGCGCTCTTCACGCGCGCTGATCGGCCCGTCCGTCGGATCGACGAGGTGTGTGAGCGCGAGCCGCCGGAACGGTCCCGGATCGACCTCGAGCGTCGCGAACCCCTCCGCCGCGCTCTCCACGAGCCGGCGGCCGCGGTCGTCGAGGACGAGCGGTCTCGCTCCCTCGACCGCCCGCAGAACCCCACGGATCACGTCCGGGTGCACCTCCCGGAGCGCGTCGGTGAGCATCCCCTCGATCCGGTCGGCGAACCACGCCCCGTGGCGCTCACAGAGCTCGGCACCCGCCTCGCTCGTCGGCCGGAGCAACACCACCGAGTGTTCGCCGCTCGCGTCGTTCCGCGTCGTCGAGAGGTGGACGCTCCGGTAGCCGTTTCCGTCCCAGAACGAGAGAAGCTCAGGGGTCGCGCCGAAGCCCGTCCCGAACCAGTCGACGTCGCCTCCGAATTCGTCCTGGATCCGGTCGAGGAGGCGGGAGCCGAGGCCCCGAGAGCGAAGCGCGTGGTGGGTCGCGATCCTGACGACCCGGAGCCCGGAGGGCGCGCCCGCGTCCGGATCCCTGAGCTGACTCGTGAGCAGGTCGGGGATCATGTGGCCGCGGATCCGCTCGCCCTCGAAGAGGCGCTCGCGCCGGTCGGCGTCGAGGCCACCCTCGCGGGCGAGCAACGCGACGCTCACGACGTGTCCCTCGTGGGTGAGCGCCCGGACCGAGAGGTTCGGCGCGTCGAGCAGGCGGGCGAGGTCGTTCGGCTCGGTCCGGTAGTGAGCGCTCACGAGCAGGCCGAACGCCTCCGAGAGGAGTCGCTCGTCCCGCATCAGACGCTCCGGGTCGAGCCGTTCGTACCGGACGTTTTCGAGAGCGGCCCCGCACACGACCCCCTCGACCGCCGACCGGGCGTCGAGCGCGAGCGCGTGGAACGACCAGACCTCGACCGGATCACCCGGGGCGTAGCGGATCGGCGTGTCCAGTCTGACCTCCCGGAGCTCGTGGTCGGCCTGGTCGAGATGGCCACGGAACCGGACCGAAAATCCCCGTCCGGCCCCCTCGTAGCCGTGGATCGTCGTGGCGAAGGCCACCCTCGGCACCGAGAGGTAGCCCGTGAGCAGCGAGACCGGGAGCGCCGCCGCCTCGTCGACGATCAACACGTCGGGCTCCGCGTCCACGGCCCCGGTCGGGGGGACGAACCGAACGGATCCACCCGCCTCGGCCACCAGTTCACGGTCGCCCTCCCCCGCGAGCGCGCCGAGATTGGAGAGGAGCCTTCGTGCGCGTGCGAAGACCTCGTCGGCGTTCCTCGGTGCGGGAGCGGTGACCACCACCGAGACACCGTCGAGAGCGAGCGCGCCGGCGGCGATCCCCGCGGCGCTCGACTTCCCCCGACCCCTGTCGGATTCGACGACCACCGCCCGATCGTCCTCGGAGAGCGATTCGAACGCCTCGACCGCCGCCGCCTGATCCGCGGTCAGGCAGGCCTCGTAGGCGGCCGCGGGAAACCGGTGGTCCTCCGGCGGTCGGACGACCCCACAGGGGGCCCGCGGATGTCCGTCGGTGAGTCCGTCGCACTCGACGCCCCCCGTATCGACGTTCACGATCGCCACCCCTCGGTGTGCCCGGAGCGTCCCCACCAGTCGGCTTCGGAACCGCGAACCGACGTCCTCGACCGTGAACGGGGGGACGGCGAGCCCCTCGTCGAACCTGTCACCTCGGTCGGGCCAGGCGTCGAGCGGCGGCGCGAGCAGGACGAGCAGACCGCCGCCGTCGACCGCTCCGGTAACCCGACCGAGAACGTTCGGGACACAGGCGTCGTGGGCGTCGTAGACGACTGCCGTCCGCGTCCGGCCGAGGAGGTCGGCGCTCCGCCTCGTCTCGAGGTGTTCACACGCCAGGAACGGAACGGGTCCGACGAGGGTCGTCTCCGACGGCTCGATGGGGAGTGTCTCGAGGACCTCGCTCGCGGTCCGCCGACAGGCCGTTCGCTCGCCGGCGATGACGAGCAGGCGGCGCTCGTCGGTCGCTCGTGCCTCATCGAGCAAGGCGGCGGCGACCGCGGGTGGCTCCATCGGAGGGGATTGGTCGGGTTCGCGTAAGTCGCTTGCCCACCGCTCGGCGGCGGGGTGCTTCGGAGGTGGTCGTGCAGCGGGAACCGTTCACACGACCGCTGGGCGGCTCACTCCCCGGTGACGAACGCGTAGGCGAGTGCGACGGGGATCGCGTAGACGACGTGGCCGAGGAGGCTCAGCAGGGTATCCGGGAACCCGACGTTCGGGAACGGTGGTGCCATCGGGAAGCCGACCGCCGAAAGCCACAGCGGCATGACGATCACCGCGAGACCTACCGTGGTCACGACCCCGTAGGCGACGCCGAGGCCGAGCGCGCCGCCGGTCTCGCTCGCCCGTCCGCGCAGGCCCGGAGCCTGCACGAGCGCGACGTACGCAAGCCCGAGCACGACGCCGTGGAACTGGTGGATCGCCCACCCCGCCAGCAGGGCGGGTCCCTCGATGCCGTACATCCCGGGGATCACCACCTCCAGCAGCGGTGCGGGCATGACGTACGTCATTATCAGCCCGAAGAGGACGCTCCCCAGGAAGCCGCCCGCCGCCCCGGCGAGCCACTGGTTCGATTCGATTCGACCGAATCCGACCGTCGACACGTTCTCGGTTGCCATTGTAGTTACCTTCGGTTACCCAGTACTACATCGATAGTATTGAATCCTCGCTGAGTGATACGTTATCCGGTAACGGGGCGGTAACCGAGCCGAGGCCGAGCGGGCGGACGCTACGCCACCGAGTCGTCCGCGTTCTTCGGTTCCGCGAGGTGTTCGTCGCCCCACTCGGCCATCGCGACGATCACCGGCTCGAGCGACGCGCCGAGCTCTGTCAGCGAGTAGCTCACCCGGACCGGTTTCTCGCTTACGATGTCGCGGTCGACCAGCCCCGTCTCCTCCATGTCCCCGAGCGAATCGGAGAGGACCTTGCTCGAGATACCGTCGACCTCCTCTTTCAGCGCGTTGAACCCGAGCGGCCCGTGTTCGAGCAGCCGGTGGAGGATCACCGTGTGCCACTTCTTGCCGATCAGTGTGGCGGTCGACGTGATCGGACACCACTCCTCGCCAGCACACCAGACCTCGAGCGGTCGGGGTGAGTCGTCCATTCTCACAGGTGAGGGCGCGGCCACATATAGGTACGTCTCACTACCGGGTTACGATCTGTAGCCGGCTCCGTCCGGCTCGTTCGGTCGCCCGAGCCAGTCCGAACCACCGTGACCAGCAGCTATGCGAGGGAGGACGAGGGGGTCGCCAGGCTCATGGCCGTGGGTCCCCTACGACGACCGTGACGGGAGTGACCCACGGACGACGGGCCGTCCTCCGGTGTGTAACCGGAGGGTTCCTCGCGCTCGCGGGCTGTGCGAACGCCCCCGGTGAGGACCCCGCCGGCGGGGCGGACGAGCCGACGGGGACCGACGCGTCCACGCCGACGGCGAGCGAGTCGGTTCCGGAGGCCGGACGCGAGGTCACCACGATGATGGCGGGGACGGAGTACGAGACCGCGGTCCACCACCTCCGAAGCGGGGTCGAGGGGCCGACTGCGGTCGTCCTCGGCGGTGTCCACGGCAACGAGGTGGGCGGGATCGGGGCCGCACACGTCGCGACCGAGTACGACGTCGAGACGGGGGACCTGGTCGTCGTTCCGGAAACGAACCGGCCGGCGGTCGAGACCGAGACCCGCTACGGACCCGACGGCGACCTCAACAGGCAGTTCCCGGTCGGTGGGGAGCCCGAGACCGAGATCGCCGAAGCGGTCTGGGAGCTCTTGCTCGACCACGAGCCGGAGCTCCTGATCGACATGCACACCTCGCGCGGGGTCTACGGCCTCCACGAGGGAACGGTCGGACAGGTGCTCTTTCCCTCCC
>SKWB01000162.1 GCA_007129135.1 Halococcaceae archaeon
AGACCGGCCGCGGGCGTCGGAACGCTTTCACCGACCGCACGAGAAGGGGCGCTGTGAAGGAGTACGAACGCAAGGGGCTGCTCGAACGGGTCGACCGCGAGGGCGCGACGATCGGCTCGCGAATCCCCGAGGAGATCACCGTCCAGGGCGAGCCGGTCCCGCTCCGGGAGTTCGTCTTCGAGATCAAACGCCGGGAGACGATCCCGCCCGGCGAGCGAGAGCGTGTCGAGCGTGCGAAACGCAACCTCCGACGCGAGCGGCTCGCCCGGTACGAGCGGCTGGAGGAGGCCGACATCAGCCGCGAAGAGGGCGAGGCGCTCGTCGAGTCGATCGTCGGGATCGACAGGGCCCTCGAGGCGCTCACCCAGCTCCGACCGCGGAGCATCGAGGCGGAGATCGAGGCCCAGACGATGGCCGACCGAAAGCGCTGGATGTCGTTTCTCAAGCAGGCGCTCGGATCGGGCGACGACACCACCACCGGACGAGGCAGATAATGAGCAGGAACACCGAGATAGCGGCGCTGTTCGAGGAGTTCGCGGACCTCCTCGAGGCACAGGACGTCGAGTACAAGCCCCGGAGCTACCGTCGGGCGGCCGAGAACATCCGGGACTATCCCACGGCCATCGAGAGGCTCGCCGAGGAGGGCCAGGACGCGGTCGAGGGGATCGAGGGCGTCGGCGACGCCATCTCCTCGAAGGTGATGGAGTACCTGGAGACGGGCGCGATAGAGGAGCTAGAGGCGCTTCGCGAGGAGCTTCCGGTCCACATGGACGAACTCACGAGCGTCGAGGGCGTCGGCCCGAAGACCGTCGGTCGGCTCTACGAGGAACTGGGCGTCGTCGACCTCTCTGACCTCGAACGGGCGGCGAGCGAGGAGCGGATCAGGGAGCTCGATGGGTTCGGGCCGAAGACCGAGGAGAACATCCTCGAGGGGCTGGAGTTCGCCCGCCGGGCGCGCGAGCGGGAACTGCTGGGCGACGCCCGACCGCTCGCCGACGACGTCCTCGCGTACCTGGAGGGGGTAGCGGCGGTCGAGCGCTCGGAGGTCGCGGGCTCGATCCGGCGGTGGCGCGAGACCAGCGGCGACGTGGACGTGCTCGCGGCGAGCGACGACCGTCAGGGAGTCGTCGACGCGTTCGTCGACTGGGAACGCGCGGACGACACGATCGAGGCGGGCGAGAACAAGGCGAGCGTCCGCTCTTCGGACATTCGAATCGACCTCCGCGTCGTCGACCCGAGCGAGTTCGGCAGCGCGTTACAGTACTTCACCGGGAGCAAGGACCACAACGTCCGGTTCAGGAACCGGGCGATCGAGCGCGACCTGAAGGTCAACGAGTACGGCGTATTCGACGTGAGCGAGGTCGAGGAGGGCGAGGACCACCAGCGGGCGGGCGATCGGATCGCCGGCGAGACGGAAGAGGGGATGTACGAGGCGCTCACGCTGCCGTGGATCCCGCCGGAGCTGCGAGAGGACACCGGCGAGATCGACGCCGCGGCGGCCGGCGAGCTTCCGGAGCTGATCGAGGAGGGCGCGCTCCGTGGCGACCTCCACACCCACACCGACTGGTCGGACGGCACGATGGGGCTCGAGGAGTGGATCGCCTCCGCGCACGAGTTCGGCCACGAGTACCTCGCGATCGCCGACCACGCGACCGGCCCGGGCGTCGTCGGCGGGGTGGGGCTCTCGGACGACGACCTCTTCGACCAGATCGAGGCGATCCGGGAGGTCTCGGGTACGGAGATCGAGGTGTTCGCGGGCGTCGAGGCGAACGTCGACGCCGAGGGCGGGATCAGCATCGGCGAGGAGATCGCCGAGGAACTCGACCTCGTCGTCGCCTCGCCGCACAGCGCGCTCGGGATGAGCGGCGACGAGGCGACGGACCGGCTCGTCGCGGCCGTCTCGAACCCCGTCGTGGACATCCTGGGACACCCCTCCGGACGGCTGCTCACCCGGCGCGAGGGGATGGAGTTCGACGTGCGTGCCGTCGCGGAGGCGGCGGCGGAGCACGGGACCGCCCTGGAGATCAACGCGAACCCGAACCGGCTGGATCTGTGGGGGCGGGCAGTCCAGCTGGCGATCGAGGCCGGCGCGACGGTCGTGATCGACACCGACGCCCACTCGCCCGGCGAGTTCGCGTACCTGCGGTACGGGATCCACACCGCCCGTCGCGGGTGGGCCGAGCCCGGAGACGTGCTGAACACCCGCGACGCCGACGGGATCCGCGAGTTCCTCGGTTGAGTCGGAGACCGATCCACGCATGCCGATCGAGCACGTAGGACGGCCCATGCGGGAGGAGCGAAGCGTCGAGCGCGCGGCAGACGGCTCGGTCGAGCGCTTTACGGAGCTGATGAGCCAGACCGGCGACGAGACCGAGACAGACCGATCGACGGCCCGTAGCCCGGTCTCCGGAGCGACGACGCCGGAACAGTGCGTGCTCGCGGCGTTCCTCGTCCTCGCCATCGGGACGGTCGCCGTCCTCGACGGTGCGGACTTGGCGCTCGCGGTCGGCTGTGGGCTGGCCGCGCTCGCGTTCGTCTCCGTCGCCGTCGGGATGGAGCGACGCGGCTGATCAGCGCCGGTTCGGCTGCCACTCGTCACAGGGGTCCATCGTCTCCATTACCTCGTCGGTCGCGCCGCAGTAGGGTCGGAGCGAGCCGTTCAGTTCGACGTAATCGAACCGCGTGCAGTTCCCGCAGTAGCGGTCGACCGGGGGGCGCTCCGGCGCGGTCATCACGACGGCGTCACCGCCGTCGCTGACTGGTCGGTCGGGTCCCGTTCCCGGCGAACCGAGGAGGCCGACGCTCCCGAGACCGGTCCCCGTGGGGACCTCGACGACGCGGGTCTCGCCGCGTTTGAGCACGTTGAGGCTGACCGTCCCGCCGGGGTCGTTTCTCACTTTGAACGTCGCGACGCCCGCGAAGAGACAGCCGAGCGTGATCGCGACGCCGAGCGCGTAGACCGCGCTCACGGCGAGCGTGTAGTCGTTCCCGTAGCCCCACCAGTCGGCGGGGTAGGCGAGGCGGAAGAGGCCGACGCCGACGACCGCGAGCGCCGCGCCGACGGCCGCGGCGACCCGGAGGCGGTCGCTCGCGGGGAGCACGACGGCGATGCCGACGACGGTCGCGGGAACGCCGAGGCCGGCGAGCGTGCCGGCGAGCCGTCGGGCCGCGAACGTGTCGAGGCCGAGCGTCGACGCGAGGCCGGTCGTCGCGACGAACAGGCCGAGCACCGAGGCGAGCGTTCCGAGCGAGAAGAGCGCGAGTCCGAGGCGGAGACGGCGCGACCCGACGTCTCCGGAGGGGCCGTCGTAGACGTCGGCGAGGCCGGTCATAGCCGGCGTAAGCCTTCCTCGTATAAAACGGTGTGTCAGATCGGTGTCTGACGCGGGTTCCGATGATAAACAACCATGTACGAGCGCGGAGACCCACGGGTATGGAATCGCTCGAAGACGTCACGCGTATCGTCCACGAACCGGACGAGGAGTTCGTCGCGTCGACGAACGTCGCGGCCTTCATGGAGGAGTACGAGATCGACGAGTACGACGAGCTCATCGAGCGGACCTGCGGGGAGGTCGAGGGCGTCTCCGCCTCGGGGATCGACTGGTTCTGGGACGAGCTGACCTCCTATCTCGACATCGAGTTCTACGAACCGTACGACGCGGTCCGCGACGACAGCGACGGTCCGCAGTTCACCGACTGGTATCCGGGCGGGGAGATAAACCTCGCGCACAACGTCTGTGACAGACACGCCGCTGTCGACTCCGGTACCAGAAACAAGGTAGCGCTCGTCTGGGAGGGTGAACCGGGCGACGTCCGGGAGGTGACCTACCACGAACTCCACCGCGAGGCGAACCAGGTGGCGAACGCGCTCGCAGAACGCGGGGTCGAGACCGGCGACACCGTCGCGCTCTACATGCCGATGGTGCCGGAGGTCGTCTCGATCCTCTACGGCTGTTTCAAAGCCGGCGCGATCGCGGTCCCGATCTTCTCCGGGTTCGCGGCCGACGCCGTCGCCACCCGGATCGAGGACGCCGACTCGTCCCTTCTCTTCACCGGCGACGGCTTCTACCGGCGTGGGGGGGAGATCCGGCTGAAGGCGACCGCGGACGAGGCGATCGCGAAGGCGAGCGACCTGGGCACCGAGGTCGAGGACGTGATCCTCGTCGACCGTCTCGGCTCCCGGGAGGGGGGCGAGATCCCGTGGAACGAGGACAGAGACGAGTGGTGGGGCGATGCCGTGAAGAGCCAGGACGACAGCTACGAGACGACGCGATTACCCTCGGACGCGGAGTCGATGCTGCTCTACTCCTCCGGGACGACCGGCACGCCGAAGGGCATCGTTCACACACACGCTGGCGTGGGCGTCCAGACCGCGAAGGAGATCCACTTCGGCTTCGACCAGAAGCCCGCCGATCGGTTCTTTTGGGTCTCCGACATCGGCTGGATGATGGGGCCGTGGACGCTGATCGGCAACCACACGTTCGGTGGGACGGTGTTCATGTACGAGGGCGCGCCCGACCACCCCGGCCCCGACCGGTTCTGGGAGATGATCGACCGGCACTCGCTCACCCAGTTCGGCATCTCGCCGACGGCGATCCGTGCGCTACGGAAGTACGGCGAGGAGCCGCTCTCCGGCCACGACCTGAG